>NZ_CALINL010000010.1 GCF_938045225.1 uncultured Campylobacter sp. | reverse complement strand
TTCAAATCTCTCTCAAAAGCGCTCGCGAGACGAGCCGAAGCAAGTCTCGCAAGGCAAAATTATTTTATAAATCCGTACAGGTTAGCTAGCACCCAACCCACTGCGCACGAACTAAACACGCCGATAAGACCAGGGATGATAAAGCTGTGATTGATGACGTATTTACCGATCTTAGTCGTACCTGAGCGGTCAAACTGGATTGCCGCAAGGTCGCTCGGATATGTAGGAAGGATAAAGTATCCGTAGCAAGCCGTAGCAAACGCGACGATGATACCTGGATCCACGCCGATCTGAACCGCAAGCGGTACGAATGTCGCAGCAGCTGCTGCTTGAGAGTTTAGGAACTTAGAAATCAGCATACCTACTACGATATACATCCACGGATAGGCCCTCATCACCTCTCCTAGCGAGCCTTTTAGCATCTCGATGTGAGAGTGGAACATCGTATCGGCCATCCAGCTGATACCGTAGATCGCGACAAGCGCAACCATACCGCTGTGGAAAATCTCGTTTTGAGCGATCTTAGCAGCCTTGATGCCTGAGTAGATCATCATGATTGATGCGGCTAGTAGCATGAAAATTTGGATCGTATCGACCATGCCTAGAGGCGCGGTTTTTTTCATAGTATCTTTTACTACGATGCTAGCGTTTGCGACGGTTTCGGTCTTGTCGCCTTTAGTAATAACTACGTTGCCGTCTTGAAGCACGATGGTTTGAGTTACTTTTTTGTCTTTATCTAGGACTTCTACGTTAGTAAATTTAGTAGCATCTTTTACTTTACTGTCTTTTACGTTTGAGACGACTTTGCTACTATCTACGGTAGAGACTACTTGTCCGTCTTTTACGGTAATGTTTTTAACTACTTTTTTATCCACTACGATTTCGATAGATTTACCTGGGACATCGCTAGTCCAGCTAGGGCGAAGCTGTTTATAGTAGCCTAGAACCGCCACGATAGCGATGGTAGCTAGGAATATCCACATTATATTCCATTGCTTTTTAGGCAGATGAACGCCGACTAGCGATTTAGAATCGTCTGAGCCGTAGATGTATTTTCTTTGCTCCGGATCTTTAATTTTTTCTTGAAATTCAGGGTCTTTATCGAGGTCTTTTCCTCTAAATACGGAAAAAGTACCAATACAAAGCACGCCTATGAAGGTAGCCGGAATCGTAACTTTAAGCAAATCTACATAGCTAGTAAAGCCATCGATATGAACGGTGCCCGTGCCTAGCAAAACCGCGACCATAGATACGCCCGCAACCGAAACCGGGCTAGCGATGATAGCTAGCTGAGACGAGATCGTAGTCGCAGCCAGCGGTCTTTCCGGACGGATACCGCTTTTCATTGATACATCATAGATGATCGGTAAAAGTGTATAAACTGTGTGACCAGTACCACATAGCACCGTTAGTGTCCAGCCGCAAATCGGCGCAAGATAACAGACTAGTTTTGGATGCTTTCTAAGCGCTTTTTCAGCGATCTGAAGCATAACATCAAGACCGCCCGCTGCTTGAAGCGTAGCAGATGCTACGACGACGGCTAGGATCGTTAGGATGACGTCTACTGCCGGTTTGCCAGGCTTCATACCGAATGCAAATACCAAGATAACAAGACCGATGCCGCCTAGTACACCTAGCGCCATACCGCCTTTTTTAGCGCCGTAGAACAGACATCCGAGCACTACGATTAGTTGGAGAGTGAACTGAGTGCTTTCACTCAAACTGGTTAGAAATTCCATTTTTTCTCCTTTTTGGAAATTACGCCGCGATTATATAAATATTAAAATTAAATACTAATAAAAAAATTAAAAATACATTTGTAAGTATTAATCATATATTTAACCAAATTTGATGCGCCGCTAGTCAAATTTAATCGATCTAAATGCATTTAAAAGAAAATTTGATATATAATCCTAAGACTAAAAATTAATAAATCTGCTTAAGGAGCAAACATGCAAATCCCTATCGCTTATGGCAAAGATGACCATATAAATTTAAAAATAGACGAAAAAAATCTGCTTGGCATTTTTGACCCAAACAAAGTCGCTAAATTTGACGAAGCGGCGCTTATCGCAAAGGCTTTGGCAAATCCAATAAACCAAAAAAGCTTTGACGAGTTTATCGCAGGCGATGAAAAGATCGTTATCATCGTAAATGACGGCACAAGGCCTACGCCAACTGCTAAAATTTTAAAGCAAATTTATCCAAAACTTCGCGATAAAAATAAAATTTTCATCATCGCCACTGGCTGCCACAGAGAGGGGACGCTAGATGAATACAATATGATATTTTCTAAAGAAATTTACTCAGAGATCAGAGCCAAAAACGAGGTTCATGATCACGACTCAAAGCACGATGAGATGGTATTTTTAGGCGAGTCCAAAAACGGCACGCAGATGTATCTAAACAAAATCGTAGCTGAAGCTAAAAAAGTGATCGTTATAGGTTCAGTCGAGCCGCACTATTTTGCTGGCTACACCGGCGGTAGAAAGGCCTTTTTACCAGGCACTGCCTCATACGAGAGCATCACGCAAAACCACAAACTAGCCCTTAGTCCTGACGCTCAGGCTCTGCGCCTTGAGGGCAACCCCGTGCATGAAGATATGATCGATGCGATGAAGGTGCTTTCAAATATCGACGTATTTTCTATACAAACCGTGCTTGATAGCGAACATGGCGTCTATTACGCAAGTGCTGGCGATCTAAATGATAGTTTTTACGACTGCGTGAAAAAGGCCGATGAGGTCTTTTGTGTAAATATCCCACAAAAAGCCGACATCGTGATCTCGGTAGCGCCCTATCCTATGGATGTCGATCTTTATCAGGCGCAAAAAGCTTTAGATAACGGCAAATTAGCGCTTGCAAAGGATGGAATTTTAATAATGGTCGCAAAATGCCGCACAGGCATCGGTCCAAAACCTTTTTTTGACCTTATGGCATCGGCCGACACGCCAAAAAAGGTGCTTGAAAAGATAAATTCTGGCTTTAAGCTTGGCTACCACAAGGCTGCTAAAATGGCTGAAATTTCGCTCTGGGCGCAGACTTGGGCTGTGACTGATCTAAGCGATGATGAGATGCGAGCCGTGCATCTAAAGCCATACCACGACATCCAAAAGGCCGTGGACGACGCGCTCGCGCAAAAGGGTGCGGACGCTAAAATCATCATCCTGCCGTTTGGCTCGATGACGGTGCCTAAGGCGTAAGTTTGGCTAAAATTTTATATTACGACGCGAGCTGCGGCATCAGCGGCGATATGAATTTAGGCGCGCTGGTGGGGCTCGGAGTGGATTTTGGCTATCTTTGCACCGAGCTTGAGAAATTAAATTTAGCCGGCGAATTTAAGCTAGAGCGCAAAAACGTGTTAAAAAACGGCATCGCCGCGACCAAAATCGACGTCGTTTGCGCGGCAAATCCGAGCCAAATTCCGCTTGGCCTCTTAGGCGCTAAATTTAGCCCGCGTCAAAATTTAAACGGCAAAATTCACAGCGCCGAATTTAGAGCGGATAAGCCCGCCCAAAACCATCCGCGTCCGCGAAATTTCACGCAAATTTTAGAGCTTATCGAGAGCTCTAGCCTAAGCACTTTCGTAAAAAAAACGGCAAGCGAAATTTTTAGCGTTATCGCGCGAGCCGAGGCCAAAATCCACGGCACTAGCGTAGGGCAAGTACATTTTCACGAAGTTGGCGCCGCAGACAGCATCGCGGACGTAGTGGGCGCGGCTATCTGCTTGGAGGCTTTGGGCGCGCCGCAAATTTTTACTTCGCCTATCGAGCTTGGCGGCGGCGTAGCGATCTGCGATCACGGCGCTCTTAGCGTGCCGGCACCCGCCGTTTGCGAAATTTTAAAAGGCGTGCCCGTAAGCCTTGGGCGCGCAAATTTCGAGATGACAACGCCCACGGGAGCGGCGATTTTAAAGGCCTGCGCGGACGAGTTTACGGACGGCGCGAGCTTTAAAATCGAAAAGATCGGCTACGGCGCTGGCGAGCGTGACGCCGCTGGCTTTGCAAACGTGCTTCGCGCGATGATCTGCGAGGCGGATCTAAGCGGCGAAAGCGACAAGTCAAATTTAGGCGCGCGAGCTGGCTACGGCGAGGTTTGCAAGCAAATTTTAATCTCCACCAACATCGACGATATGGATGCCGAGAGCTTTGCCTTTGCCTGCGAAATTTTGCGCGAAAACGGCGCGCTGGACGTATTTAGCCGCTCTATTTTTATGAAAAAGGGGCGCGCGGGCTTTGAGCTAAATGCGCTGTGCCGCGAGCAGGACGCACAAAATTTAAAGGATCTGATATTTACGCACACGACGGCGATCGGCGTCCGCGAGATAGAGGTTGCTAAAACCGAACTAAAGCGCGAGTTTGTGCGTGTGCAGACGAAATTCGGCGAGATAGGGCTCAAAATTTCAGGCAGCGGCCAAACGCAAAAAGCAAAGCCCGAATTTGAGGACTGCAAGGCCGCGGCGCTCGCGCACGGCACGACGATCGAGCGGGTGCGAAAAGAGGCGCTAGAAATCTATGACGAAACTAGAAAAACTAAAGGCTGATCTGCGCGGGCTGGGCGAACTCGCAGTCGCATTTAGCGGCGGCGCGGACAGCTCGCTGCTGCTGCGTGCGGCATACGACGCGCTGGGTGAGCGCGCGATCGGCATAACGATCAGATCGCCCTACATGTCCTCGCGCGAGATCGCAGAAGCCGTAGAATTTGCCCGCATCTACAGCATCAGGCACGAAATTTTAGAGCTCGGCGTCGCGGAGGGGATCAAAGACAATCCAGAAAACCGCTGCTATCTGTGCAAAAAGGCGGTGTTTTCGCGCCTGATAGAGCGCGCCCGTGAGCTTGGCTTTAGCCGCGTCGCAGACGGCACGAACCGAGACGATCTGGGCGAATACCGCCCCGGGCTCAAAGCAAAAGAGGAGCTAGGCGTGCTCTCGCCGCTGATAAATTTAACCAAATCCGAGATCCGCGAGCTCTCGCGCGAGTTAAATTTACCCACTGCCGAAAAACCGGGCTACGCGTGCTTGCTAACGCGCTTGCCGCACGGGCGCGAGATCGATGAGAGCGAGCTAAATTTGATCGAAGCCGCGGAAAATCTACTCATCGCAAGCGGCTACGCAAACGTCCGCGCGCGGTGCGACCGCAAAAATATAAAGCTGCAAATGCCCTTTTCCAGCATGCGAGACTTCCTAAACGATGCAAAATTTAAAAGCGTCGTTAGACGGCTCGTCTCGCTTGGTGCAGCGGAGGTGACGCTCGATCTAAAGGGGCTTAGAGAGGATGTTTTGCATGAGAGAGGGTGAAATTTTAGAGCTTTTCGAGGGGATAAAAAGCGGCCGCGTGAGCGAGCAAGAAGCGCTAAAATACCTGAAAAACTACCCCTACGAGGACGTGGGCTGCGCCAAGATCGACACCCAGCGCGCCCTGCGAAACGGCGCGGGCGAGGTGATCTACGGCGAGGGCAAGACTGATGATGAAATTTTACGCATCGCCGGTGCGATCGGCGCGAGAGGGCAAAATATCCTGATCACGCGCACAAACGAGCAGGTTTTTAAGCTGGTGCGCAAGACGTTGCCGCAGGCGGAGTTTAATGCTCGCGGCCGCGTCATCAGCGTCAAATTTAAAGAGCCCACGCTCACGCAAAGCTACATCGCGATAGTCTCCGCAGGCACCGCAGACGGCGCGGTCGTGGAGGAGGCGTACGAAACGGCGAGATTTCTAGGCAACGACGTGCGCAAATTTAGCGACGCGGGCGTGGCGGGACTGCATAGGTTGATCGCAAATTTAGATCAGATACGCGGCGCAAAGGTCGTGATCGCGGTAGCCGGCATGGAGGGTGCGTTAGCTAGCGTGCTGGCTGGTCTTGTTAGCGTGCCCGTGATCGCGGTGCCCACCAGCGTGGGATACGGAGCGAGCTTTGGCGGGCTGGCGGCACTGCTAGCGATGCTAAACAGCTGCGCAAACGGCGTTAGCGTCGTAAATATCGACAACGGATTCGGCGCCGCGTACAACGCGAGCCTGATAAATCATCTCTAAATTTACGCCCGCGCGCGAGGCAAATTTAACGGCTAAATTTGAAGGCTAAATTTAAAAGGAAAGCGTTGCGAGGGGAGAATTTAAACGAGCAAAAAAGTGCCGCAAAGCTCGCGCAAAAGCCGCAAACAAGGCTAGCGTTTTTAGCCGCGGCTGGCGTGCTTTTGGCGGTCGAAATTTATATCGCGATCTGCATAAAGGGCGGCTTCGTGCGCCACTACGCAGGCGATGTTTTGGCGGTTATCTTGCTTTACGTTTTGACGAGGGCTACATTTAGCGCGCCGCCTTCAAATTTACCGCTTAAAATTTTCGCGTTTGCGGCGGCTTTAGAGCTCGCGCAGTATCTGGGTGCCGTGCAAATTTTAGGCATAGAAAATAAAATTTTAAAAGTAATGATCGGCGGGACGTTTGATTTCGCCGACCTGCTCTGCTACGCCGCAGGCTGCATCCTGGCGGGTATCAGTGAAAAATTTGAAAGTAAAAACCGGCAAAGGAGAAGCGATGGATAAAGAAAAAGCCGTGCAAAAGATGACCGAGGTCATGGCGAAATTCGTCGGCTACACGGGCAAAGTGCTGCCCGACGACGTGACGGCGAAGCTAAGCGAGCTCGCCGAGCGCGAGACGCAGCCGCTGGCGAGAGAAATCTACAAAACGATGTTTGAAAACCAGCGCCTAGCTAAGCAGCTAGATCGTCCGTCCTGTCAGGATACGGGCGTGATCCAGTTTTTCGTGCGCTGCGGAGCGAACTTCCCGCTCATCGGCGAGATTGAGGAGCTGCTGCGAGAGGCCGTACTGCGAGCGACGCGCGAGGCTCCGCTGCGTCACAACAGCGTCGAGACCTTTGACGAGTACAACACCGGCAAAAACGTCGGCAAGGGCACGCCTAGCGTATTTTGGGAGATCGTACCGCAAAGCAGCGAGTGTGAGATAGACACATATATGGCAGGCGGCGGCTGTAGCCTACCTGGCAAGGCGACCGTGCTGATGCCTGGCTGGGCTATGAGGGCGTCGTTAAATTTGCTATGGATATAATGACAAGCTACGGCATAAACGCCTGTCCGCCGCTGCTAGTGGGCGTAGGCGTGGGCACCTCGATCGACGTGGCATCCTTGCTATCCAAAAAAGCGCTGATGAGGCCTCTTGGCTCGCATAATCCAAACGAGCGCGCCGCGCTAACCGAAAAGCTGCTCGAAGAGGGCATCAATAAAATCGGCCTAGGCCCGCAAGGCATGAGCGGCGCAAGCTCGGTCATGGGCGTGCATATACAAAACTGCGCCCGCCACCCAAGCGTCATCGCCGTCGCCGTAAACGTGGGCTGCTGGTCGCACCGCAAAGGGCACATCGTCTGGGACGCGGGGCTAAATTTTGCCGTAAAATCGCACAAGGAGTTCGCGCTATGAGTAAGAAAATTTTAACCACGCCGATCGCGCCCGAGGATCTAGCGGATATCAAAATCGGCGACGTGATCTATCTAACCGGGCACATCGTCACCTGTCGCGACGTGCCGCACAGACGCGTCGTGCAGGAGGGTCGCGAGCTGCCGCTAGACATCAGGGGCGGCGCGATCCTGCACGCGGGGCCGATCATCAGAAAAATGGACGGCGGCGGCAAAGAAAGCTTTGAGATGGTTTCGGTCGGGCCGACGACTAGCATGAGGATGGAGAAATTCGAGCGCGAATTTATCGCCAAAACGGGCGTGCGCCTCATTGTCGGCAAAGGCGGCATGGGCGAGGGCACGATGAGCGGCTGCAAGGAGTTTGGCGCGATACACTGCGTATTTCCCGCAGGCTGCGCGGTGGTCGCCGCGACGCAGGTCGAGGAGATCGAGAGTGCCGACTGGACGGAGCTTGGGATGCCAGAGACCTTGTGGAAGTGCCGCGTGAAGGAATTTGGCCCATTAATAGTCTCGATAGATGCGCACGGAAACAACCTTTTTGAGCAAAACAAGGTTAAATTTAACGAGAAAAAGGACGCGGCGCTGGCTGAAATTTTACCGCAGGTCGGGTTTATAAAGTAGTTAAATTTGAGCGACTTGCGCAAAACACGCATAAAAATTTGAATTAAATTTATAAGCTATAGCGAGTCTTTCTCCTACTTACCATAAATTTATAGGTACGCGGTTTTGCGTTTTATAAATTTACTGTAAAAAGCGAGCTTTGATGAGCTATTTTACATGCATTGCTTGCTAATCCGTCTTGGCTTAGAGGCGCAAGACGGATTATGCGTAGTATCGTTTAAGTCAGCACTAAAGCTAGCTTTTGGATATGGTTTGTTGGCGTATGTCTAGAAAAGTTTATGCCAAAACGGATTTTTTCGGTAAAATTTACTCAGCCGCAGTATAAAAGTATAAAAATTAAAAGGATAAAAATGAAAAATTTATTTTCTGCAACGTTCGCTATTTTGCTTGTTTTTACGGCAGCTAGCCGAGCTGAGGAATTTGATGCCAAACAAAAAGAGCTTTTTGCTAAGCAGTTCAACAAATATGCAAATCTCTGCCAACAAAAAGACGCCCTAGCCTGCGAACAAATTTTTTCGATGCATAAAGAAGGCGAAATAGAAAACGACGAAAAAATTATGCAAGAATCAATGGAAAATCTAGATAAATTATGCGCCGAAAAAAATTTAAACGCCTGCTTGATACTAGGCAACATCTACTCAATAAACAAAAAGTACAAAGACTTTGAAAAAGCGGCTAAAATTTTAAGCCCGATGTGCGAAAGCGGCAACCAAGACGCTTGCGCGCTTTACGGAGGCGCATTTAGAGAAAAAGGAGAGTCGAAGCGAGCCGTGGAGCTTTTTAATCAAGCATGCGATAAAGGCTCCGCTCGCGGATGCGATCTTCTTGGTCGTTACTACTTCAGGGAAGATATGAAGCAGGCGTATTTCTATATGAAACAAGCTTGCGAAATGAACGAGAAAATGTGCTATGGGTATGGACTCGTACTACGAGAAGCGGGCGAATACATTGACGCGTTTTATGCTTTCGAGAAATCCTGCTATAACCAAAAATATAATATTATCCCTTGCCTGATGGCGGATTCAACCTATCAACATAGCATAGTAGCAAATCTTATTGAAGCGCCAAGAAAATTATATATTAAGCTTTGCAAACAAGCGCCTTATATGAAAAACGACTTTTGCAAAAAGGCTAAAAATACTCCGCCTTCGCGTACTTTTTTACCGGTAACAGAGCCGTAATAGCCCTTTAAATAGCTGCGAGCAAAAAGACGCGCAAGCTTGCGAAATGGTATTTTTCCTAAACAAAAACGACAAAATGAAAAACAGAGAAAAAGATGCGCAAAATGCTGTAGAAAATCTAGGAAAACTATGTATAAACGGCGATTTTGACGCTTGTTTGATACAAGGCAGAATCCATACGAAAAGCAAAGACTACAAAAAGCCGCTGAAATTTTAAGCCCGATGTGCGAAGACGGAAACCAATATGCCTGCGCGCTTTACGGAAAAGTTTTAAAAGGAAATAACAAGCCGCGGCAGGCAATAAAACTTTACAAGTAGGCATGCAACAAAGGCTCTGCGCTCAGTTGCGAACTCTTGGGCGATTACTACGAAACACGATCGAAACAGGCGTATTTTTATGCGAACAAAGCCTGCGAAATAGACAAACAAAGGTGTCTTTTGTTAGGAGGTATCTTATATTTTGAAGACAAATTCGTACAATCGTTTAAAACTGCAGAAAAATCCTGCTATAGCCAAAAATACTACATTTCTTCTTGCCTTATGGCGGCTATGGCTTACGAAAACAAACTAAAGAATTTTATGAAAAAGCCAAAGAAACTATACTCTACTCTTTGTGAGCGAGCGCCGTATAAAAAAGAAGACTTTTGTGCCGAGGCTCGGTAGTCGCCACACATCATGCTACTTGCAGTAGCCTTTGCCGAGAAACAAATTTAATCCCGTCTTTTTAAATTTACTCTGCAATTTTATCTCAAATTTAACCGCCCGCAAGCGGTTAAATTTAAAAACTTATCGTCGTTAGACCCTCAAGTTTAACCGCCAAATTTGACTTCGGCTAAACGCTCAAATTTGCCTATTTTACTTCAGCTCGCCCCAATCCTTCGCCACGTTTAGGCTCGTTTTAAGCGGCACGTTTAGTTTATAAATTTCTTGCATTATCTTTTGCGCCGCTACGCCGAATTCCTGCGCATAACCGTCCTGCACCTCGAAGATTAGTTCGTCGTGTATCTGCAAAAGCATCCTAGCGCGCGGACTTAAAAGCGGGCGGATTTTTACCATCGCCATCTTGATGATATCCGCAGCCGAGCCTTGAAATATCGTATTTACCGCCTCGCGCTCATACATCGCCGTTTGCATCGGCGTCGCGGTAGTAAAGTCAAACAACCGCTTTCTTCCCAGCAGCGTGCGCACGAAGCCCTCGCTTTTCGCGGCGGTTTTTATCCCTTCTAAAAAGCCCTTTATCGTAGGGAAAGCTTTAAAATAGCGCTCGATATACTCCTTTGCCTCGGCGCGCGTGATGCTTACTTGATTTGCCAGCTTGCTCGAGCCCATGCCGTAGATGAGGCCGAAATTTATGCTCTTTGCCACCGCGCGGTTTTGCCCCTCAGCACTACCGAATATACTAATCGCCGTGCGCGCGTGAATGTCCTCGTCGTTCGCAAACGCCCGCAAAAGCGCCTCGTCGCAGCTAAAATGCGCGAGCAGTCGCAACTCGATCTGCGAGTAGTCGAGCCCCACGAAACTAAAGCCGCTTTTAGCCTCAAAGCAGCCTCGCACGTCTTTTGCCAGCGTACCGCGAGCGGGGATATTTTGCAGGTTCGGATTTTTAGATGAGAGCCTGCCGGTGCTAGTTCCCGTCTGGATAAAGTTCGTGTATATCCTGCTATCGGCGTCTTTTTTAGCCAAATTTAGCAGCGGCTCGCAGTATGTGCTTTGCAGCTTATATAGCTCGCGGTACTCGAGTAGCTTTTCGATGACGGGATGCTCCTCTATGAGCTCGGCCAGTACGGCCTCGTCGGTGCTATAGCCCGTTTTTGTCTTTTTCTTTACGGGTAGTTTTAGGTGTTCAAACAGTACCGAGCCCAGCTGCTTAACGGAGTTGATATTAAAATTTTCGCCCGTTAGCTCGTAAATTTCGCTCGTTAAAGCCTTGATTTTAGCGTCGTTTCGCAGGATCAAATTTTGCATTTTCTCCTGGTTTATCGCGATGCCCTCGCGCTCCATATCAAATAGCGTGAGGATAAAAGGAAACTCGTGCCTACCTGCAAGCGCGAGCAGCTCGGGATCGAGCAAATTTAAAAAGCTTTTGTAAAACTTCAGCGTTATCCAGGCATCCTCGGCGGCGTATTTGGCCGCGTTTTCCAGTGCCACGGACGCGAAGGTCTCGCCGCGCTTTACCACGTCTTCAAATTTGATCGTGTCGTAGTCGTAGAGCCGCTTAGCTAGCGCGTCCATACCCACGCTTGAGCCCGGATCCATGAGCCACGCTAGTATCATCGTATCTTTAAAATTTACAGGCGGCTCAAGCCCTAGATTTCGCTTTACGACCTTAAAATCGTACTTCAAATTTTGCCCGATCACGCAGCCTTTGTAAATTTGCCCTATCGCCCAGGCGGCAAATTTCTCGCTCACCTGCTTTGGTGCGCCCAGATACTCGTGCGCCACCGGCACGTAGTAGGCCTCCTCGTCGTTAAAGCAAAAGCTAAAGCCGACCAGACGGGCGTTTTGCGTATCGACGTCCGTGGTCTCGGTGTCAAAGGCCACGAGCGTGTCTGCGTCCATATTTGCCAGCAGTCGCTCGATCTCGCTCTCGTCCGTTAAGAGCCGAGCGTTAAAGCCGAGCTTAAATTCCGCGTTTTCGCCCGCGTTTTCGCTGTTTTGTAGCGCTTTTAAGAGGCGGTTTAGATCGTATTCGCGCAGAGTGTCGGCGACCTTTACGAGCGGATTTTGCTCGGGAAATTCCGCCCTTTTTAGATCGAGCACGTCAGGCACGTCGTCAAAGAGCGAGGTTAGGCGCTTGCTCAAAAACGCGCTCTCTCGCCCCTCTGCTAGCATGCCGCGGATACGTTCGTTTCGAACTAGCGGCAGGGTTTCGTAGATGCCTTCGAGGCTGCCAAATTCGTTTAGTAGCTTTTTAGCACCCACCGCGCCGATGCCTTTGACGCCTGGGATATTATCCGAGCTATCGCCCGCGATCGCGAGAAAATCTCGTATGCAGCTTGGCGGAACGCCGTATTTTTCTATGCAGCTCGCGCTATCGTGGTCGATCTTACTTTGCGGGCTATAGATGCTTACTTTGCCGTCCTCGATGAGCTGATAGAGATCCTTATCGTGCGTCACGATACGTACAAATATATCCCGCTGCTTGCACTCCTTTACGACGCTAGCGATGATGTCGTCGGCCTCGTAGCCTTCGCGGCTCACGGCGGCTAGGCCCATTTTTTCTATCATCTCGATACACACGGGTAGCTGCTCTTTTAGCGCGGCGGGCGGCTCGGAGCGGTTGGCTTTATACTCGCCCAGGATCTCGTGGCGCAGCGTTTTGCCCTTGCTATCTAGCGCGAAGATGATATAGTCGCTGGCAAACTCCTGGCGCAAATTCATGATAAAGCTAGCAAAGCCGCTCACCATGCCGCTTGGCTTGCCCTCGCGGTTTTTTAGTCCGCTCATCGCGTAGTAAAGTCTGAAAAAAAATCCGAAAGTGTCGATGATCGTTAGTGTTTTTTGGCTCATTTTCCGTCCTTTAAGAGAATGGAATATCTAGTTTTTTTAATATTTTCTTGAAATCATCTACACAGTTCTCGTTATTTTTTAGCTCCAAAAATTCAACCCCTAGCGACTTTAGTTGATTTTTATTTTGTTCGCTAAGCGTATCGGCAACAAAAATTTTAGACTCTCTTGCGATAACGGCATCCGCTGATTCGGGATTTCCTTTGCCCATAAGTTTTACTTCAACCCTAAATTCCTTATCCTTTTTTGAGTTATATAGCTTAAAATCCACTTCTCTGTCAAAATCCATTTTATTATTCTTTTTAAAAACTTCAGAATTTATAAAATCTTTCGGCACCTTGCACAGCTCACAAAGCTTGATCATTAATGGTTTTTCTACTCTTTTGCCAATGCTACTCCATGCACTACCTCGCAATGCTATCTTTTTGGTCGCTAAAGCATTTATAACCAATAAGCTTTCATTAAGGTTTAGCTCTATTGAAATACTATTGTATGAAATTTTTATAATAATACCTATGCTATCATTGTTGTCTTCTAACATATCTAGCAAAGACTTCAAATAGTCGATATTTTCACTAGCAACATTAAGCATAATTTCTCTGGTTGCACTTCCATAGATATTACTTATAGTTTTTTTGTTTATTCCAGCAAATATAATGGCTTCATCAGCACTAAAATTATTTTCTTGGATAAAATATTTTTTATACCAATCAATATTAATGCCTATATTATGCATTTTCGCGTCTAAAATTCTTTTAAAAAAAACTAAGGCAAAGTCCAAAAAGCTACTATTGATAAAATTTACAACTTCTTGTCGATAATCCTCTCCTCTTATTAGTTTTTCAACCGTATTGTTAACTACTAAATCATCAAATGTCATAAAAACCGCCTTTCTTTATATTTTCTACGTAATTACGATTTTGCTCACATAGCAATGGAATTCTGTTCATCCTTTTTGCAACTCTACCGAAAGTTCCGCTTCCGGCAAAAGGATCGCACACTGTATCGCCTTCAAATGAATAATACTTTAACACCTTTTCACATAATTCTTCAGGAAAAACCGCAGGATGTTTTTTGTCTGATTTGGGCGATATATACCAACAGTTTGTGCTATCTATATTATTATCGTTTTTATACCCTTTGTCATACATAGCAATATTTTTATCTAATAGAAAAGGGGCTTTTTTTCGATATACCATTATGCTTTCTGTAATGCAATTTGGTTTATAACTCAAGGGTCTTCTTGTTTGAATATAACCTGCTATTCTATTTGGAACGCTGTATTCCGGCTTTATCCAAATAATCTCATCTATAAAATAAAAACCTGCTCTAATCAATATAGAATGAAAGTCGAAATGTATAGGATATCTAATCGATTCAAATTCTCTGCCGACTCTTTTTGTTATTACGGGCGAAACATTAATCAAAATAAATCTGCCGTCCTCTAAGATTCTATGACACTGCTCTAAGGTGTCATACATAAATTCTAGATATTCTTTATAGTTTTTATAGTCTGAATACTCTCTTGCATTATAATATGGAGGCGATGTAAATATTAGATTGATTTGATTATCTTTGATTTTTTTTAGAGTTTGTCTATTGTCTCCGACTAATATCGTAGGCCTTGTGATTTGTCTATTAAAGTTTAATTTTAAATTACCCCTTTGTTTTTTTTCGTAAAATTCCACCATTTTATACATAACTTCGTTTTTATAAAAGTCTAAAATTTTATCTTTTAGGTTTTTAAAATCCATATCCGATTTAGACCTATAAAGAACCGTCCGAAACATTTGATAAACGACTTCCATATAGTGATTATTAAATACCTCTTGAGATATAAAATCATATATTTTCTTGCTATTAGTTTGTCTTCCTATGGAAGATACTATTTCACGCTTTAAATCAATTCCCAAATCTTGATGGAATAGATAAATTAGATGTTCTAAATTTGCATCCGATTTTTCTAAACCAAGATTTTTAATATATAAAATAGTCGGACAATTAAAAATGTCCGTTTCCTGACCAGAACTCATATCTTTAACCATACCTGTCTTTAAATCAATAAATTTTTAAAAACATTATATCTTTGATCACCAAATTTTTATGTTAAATTTATAAGGTCGCTAGTAATTTTATGTGACAAAATATCATGCCGACTATTTTACTTTAAAGCCTAAGCCTCTATCGTCACGGGTCTATCAAACGCCGTTATACTCGGTAGTTCTCCTTTAAATTTCTCGACCTGCACCATGCTCGTGTGCGCGGTGTTGCTTTGCGAGAGCTGTGAGCTCGGTACGTCCTTGGTTAGCACGTTTATGTTGCCGTGCTTGCAAAGACTTTTCTCGCCCCAGACGGCAGGATCGTACCACGCGCCTTCGCTTACGATCACGACGTTATCTTGCGCCGTGTCGCTCACCAGCGCGCCGCAGAGGATCTCGCCTCGGTCGTTGTATATCCTCACCACGTCGCCCGTTTTTATGCCGCGCGCTTTTGCCGTGGCGGGGCTGATGAGCGCGGGTTCGCGGTTTGCTATCTCGGCGTAGTTGCGGATGAGCGAGCTGTTTAGTTGCGAGTGGAGTCTAAATTTAGAGTGCGCGCCGCTGATGGCGATAGGGTACTTGCTCACGTCGCCGCCCAGCCACTCAAATGGCTCCATCCACGTCACGTGCGGCGGGCAGTCCGCGTAACCTAGCTTTTCGACAGCTTCGGAGTAGAGCTCGATCTTGCCCGACGGGGTTTTTAGCGCGTTTTTCTCTGGATCGGCGCGGAAGTCCGCGTAGTTTGTAAAGTAGCGCTTTTTCTCGTCGATCTTATCAAATTTAACATATCCTTTTTGCCAAAACTCCTCAAATTTAGGCATCGCTATGCCCATGCCCTCGGCTTGCTTTGCGGCGTTTTCGTAGATTTGCTGCACCCACTCAAGCTCCGTTTTGCCCTCGCTAAAGGCCTGCTCGTACTCCTCGCCCCACTGCGCGCAGATGAGCCGCGCGATCTCAAAGTCGCTTTTGCTTTCCCCAGCAGGCTTAACTAGCGGTTTAATCGCAAAAAGGTATTCGCTAGTCGAGTTTGCAAACTCGATATCCGTGCGCTCGCACTCAAGAGCTGCCGGTAGCACGATGTCGCTGAGTCTCGCCGTACTCGTCCAAAAGGGCTCGGTGGTGATGATCGCTTCGATCTTTTTCATCGCTTCGACCGCGCGGTTGGTATCGGGATGGCGGGTGAAGGTCGAGCCGTTGGCGTTAAACATCACTCTAATGTGCGGCATAACGTACTTTTTGCCGTTGCGCTCGATCTCTTTGCCCGGCTCCATGATCGCGTCTATGAGCCTGCTGTTTGGTATCTCGTGGTATTTGGCTTTGGCTAGCTTGCCTTGCGGGGCGATGTATTTTTCATTTACCGCCGGGTTAAAGGCCTGAAGCTTAGGTGCAACAAAGCTGATATCGGCGTTTTTATGCATCTGATCGTTCATCACGTAGCCGCGCCCCGTCTTGCCGATGTCGCCTAGCATCGCAGCTAGAGTTATCAGCGCCCAGTACGCCATCTCGCCGTGGTGCTGACGCTGTATCGCGTAGCCCGTGACGATGAGCGTGTCTTTTTTAGCTAGCGTACCCGCTAGGTTTTTTAATTCCTTTTCGCTCACGCCGCAAATTTTGCTCGCCCACGCAAGATCCTTTTTCACGCCGTCTTTCGCGCCTGTGAAATACTCCTTAAATTTATCAAACCCGACCGTGTAGCGCTCTATAAATTCCTTGTCGTAAAGTCCGTTTTCGTAGAGATAATCGCAAAGTCCGATCAGCATCGCCGTATCGGTGCAAGGGCGCACGGCAAGATAATCTGCGCCGAAATACTCCGCCGTTTCGTTGCGGTAAACGTCTATGCTGTAAATTTTCATCTCGCCTTTTTTAAATTTATCTTTCATAATCTCGTAGTAGGCGTAGGAGTTGTGCATCGGAACGCCGATAGCGATCTTGTTTGAGACGACGGGATTCGTGCCCCAAAACACGATCGTTTTGGCCTCCTTTACCACGCCTTCCCAGCGCGTAGGAGCGTGCGTCGGATCGATAGAGCCCGTCACGTGAGGCAAAAACGCCGTCGCCGCGCCGTATGAGTAGCCGCCAAGCTCGCTCACGTAGCCTCCTAGCGCGTTTAGCATGCGCTTTGCGGTGCGCTGCGAGTGGCCGACCTTACCGAGGCTGCCCCACTGATAAAGCTGTCCGTAAATGGCCTCAGAGCCGTATTTATCGAAGTTTTCTTTTAAAATTTTAGCGCTTAGCTTTATCGCCTCGTCCCAGCTAACGCGTACGAATGGCTCTTTACCGCGAAGCTCGGGTTTTGGATCTGCGGGACTAGCCAGGAAGCTTTTGCGCACGTAGGGGTATTTCACGCGCGTTTCGTTTTGGATGTGATCGCTTAGAGCGTTGTTTAGCACCGTTGGCATCGCGTCGCCCTCAAACGGCTCAGTACCAACGACCCTGCCGCCGATGGTTTGGACGTAAAACGCGCCGAATTTATTCGCGCAAAGCCCCATCTGCTCGTCAAATATCGCCTGCGCCGCCGCGTCAAATTGTTTTGCCTGCGCCGATGCCGCCGCCAGCGCGCCTAGTTTTAGAAAGTCTCGTCTTTTCATGATTCTGCCTTAAATTTAAATTTGATTGGTTGACTCGGTTTAAATTTAGCGGAATTTACGTGGTTGAGTTTTGCATGGTTTGCCTTTTATCGTATTACGCGACCTCGCGTCTTGGTAGCGATTTTACTAAATTTGGGCTTAATTATCGTTTTAAAGGCGATTTTAAAAATAGCGTAAATTTAGGCCAAATTTGATAATATCTCATCAAAATTTAAAGGAAGCAAATGTCAAATTTGAAAGCCGAATTTGAGCTAAAGCCTAGCGCCGATTATAAAGCGATGACGCGCGAGGTGGGCAAGATAGTCTATAAGGGCGATAAATTTATGCGAAACATACGTATATGCGACTTTACGGCGTCGGCTCTTGGCATGTTTTTTATCACGCTTTTGTGCGTCAAATTTTACTTCAGGGAGCTTAGCGACTTGCTTAGGGATTACGGTTTTAGCGGCGTGGAAAATCTAGCCTACCTATCGTGGATGGCCGCGTTTTTTACTCTGCTTTACGCTACTGGGCTGCGGCCTTGGCTGCTTACTCGCGCGCTGATAAATAAAGCAAACTACGGCGAATTCGGACCAAAAAGCGTGATCTTAGAGGATGAGTTTTTCGTGCAAAAGAGCAAATTTGGCGAGGGCAGATACAGGTACGCCGTCATCAGCGACGCTCGATATGTGGGCGAGTTTGTCGTCATTATCATCGCAAACTCCATGTTCTATGCCGTGCCGCGCGAGGCCTTCGCAGACGGCGGGGCGGAGTTTTTAAGCGAGATAAAAAAGCGCGCGAGACTAGACGCGCAAAATCAAATTTAGGATTTAAAATGAGCGAATTTGACGAGCTGAGTTTACACGAGCCGTTTTTAAAAGGGCTGCGAAATCTAGTAAGCGGCAACCAAGCTAAGCCTGAGGATTTGGTAGAAATTTCGCACGAAATTTTTGATTTTGAAGCGACGGCGACCGTGACGTGGGAGTTTTACGGCAAGCGCGAAGAGAGCAAAATCGCTGGCGGCGCAAAGGAGCAGATACATTTCGGCGACGATACGCGCGGCTACGAAAATCACGCCAGAGAGTGCTTGTTGCAGGCCAGAGATAGCGCGGATCTGCGTGAAATTTTACTCACCGAACTACGCCAAGACGCAAAAGAGGCCGTCGCAAAATCAGGCGGCGCGGTTAGGTATTACGATTTTAAGCCATTTAGCATGAGCGAGCGCTGCGGCGAGTGCGGAGGCGACGGGCAGACACGCTGCGGCGAGTGCGGCGGACGCGGTAAAAAAACCTGCTCTAGCTGCGGCGGACGCGGACGACAAAGCTGCTCCACGTGCGGAGGCAGCGGCGGCGTAAATCGCCCTCACACGCAATATAACTCAGACGGTAGCACCTACGTGACGTATCGCTACGAGAGCTGTTCATCATGCGGCGGCAGCGGCTCAAATACCTGCTACGGCTGCTCGGGATCTGGCACGGTTAGGTGCGGCGGATGCGGGGGATCAGGCTATGTGCAGTGCGCCCAGTGTAGCGGACACGGATACTTTACCACGGTAGCAAACATCGGCGCCTACGCGAAACCCAGCGTAAATTTACGCATAAAATCGCGTGCTTATGCAGACGAGCTTTTGGACTTTTTATGCGCTCGCACCTGCAAATTTATCTCGCAAACGATACCGTTTTATCAAGACGAAGAGAGCGGCGACGAGAGCTCGCACCTGTTTTCTTACGTGGGTTCTAGCGCGATAACGAGGCTAAATTTTATCCTGCTAGGCAAGGAGTACGAGGCGGTGGGCTTTGGCAACCCGCCCTACGCATTTATCAGGCCGCCGTTTTTCGACGATCTTTTCGCAGACGAGATATCTATGCTAGAAAAGATTGACGCCGACGGCAAGATAACTAGGCGCGAGGCGTTTAAATTTTTCACGCGCTACTGCTCGCAGCCCGCCCTAGACTCCGCGCTAAAGCGTATCGCTAAAACGGACGGCGCACAAACCGAGGCCGCAAACGCCGTGATAGAGGCCTGCGAAGGCTACGTATCAAGAGGCGCGGCGAGCAAATTGGGCGAAACGATGAAAAAGTGCCTAAATAAAATCTCCCCCGTTTACTCGCCTGCGGTTTGGTTTGGGCTGGGCTCGCTATTTTGGCTGCTTGCGCTAGTTTTTACGGCGGGATTTTTAGGCGAAAATTTAGCCGAGCGCTACATTATGGCGCCTATTTATACGATTGTATTTTTAGCCCTTTGCGCGGGCGTTGCTTGGTGCGTCTTGGCGCCTCTTAGCGCGCTGGTTACGCTGATTCGCCGTAGTGCCGTGCCTAAAGAGTACCGCCAAAGCATGCGAAACAAAGAGGCTTTTTCGCTGTTTTTTAAAATTTTAGCGGGCTTTGGAGTAGTCGGCGCGATCTACGGCGCGATATCTGGCTTTGGTTACGCGCCGACTCTTATGCAGCTTGACGAGCGTTTTGAGGCGTCGCGTAGCCTGGAGGCCAAATTTCGCGAGATGACGGCTAAATTTGAGGGCTCTAGCGACCAAGAGCGCGAAGCAAACTCCACCGCCGCCGCTAAAACCGCGCCGCAGATGACGCAAAAAGAGAAAATTTTATACGTGCAAAAGGCTATCGGCGTCAAGGCCGACGGCATCATGGGCGCACGCACGCTAAAAAAGGCGCAGGAGTTTTTGGACGCAAATTTGACGAACGCGGATGAAATTTACGAAGCCGTAAAAGTAAAAGAAGCAAGCCGCGCAAAATGATTGATTATATCTCATTTTAGGAGGATGAAATGCCGAAAATCAACTGGGACGGAAGGTCTGCGGGCAACGGCACTTGGGTATACGAGAGCAACGAGCTAAAGCCCAAATACGGCGCAAACTCAAGCAACACCTGGGTGATACAGGGCAACGTCGTCAAGCCTGATTTTGGTTCAAACTCTAGCAACACCTACGACATAAACAAAGCTCCCATCGCCGTTATAATAGGGCAAGTCTGCCTAAAGCTGTGGTAGCGGGGCAGGATACGAGCCGTTTGTTTTAAAACTTACGATTTTGGCGCGAGGCGCGGTAAATTTGACTAGGCTTAAATTTAGCGCTCAATTTTAGCGGCCGCCACAAACTAAATTTTAAAACAGATCTGCGTTTTTGTCACTATTCCAGACATACTCCATCGTCCGAGCGATACGCTGCGCCTCGTCCCGACCGTGCATATCCGCGATAAAACCCAAAGCTGCGTCGATACCAGCACTCACGCCCGAGCTAGTGTAAAATTTCCCGCTAACGCACCACCTAGCCCCGCGTATCCAGCGCACGCCAGGAGCCTCCGAGGTCGCCCACTGCCACGATAGCTTGTTACTCGTGGCCTCCATGCCGTCCAAAAGTCCTGTTTTAGCTAGCAAAACCGAGCCCGTACACGCCGTGATCACGTGATCGTGTCTGCCCGCTAGATCGCCCAAAATAGCGATAAACTCGCTCTCATGCGCAAGCTCCCTAACCGCAAAACCGCCCGGCACGAGCAAAATATCAAATTTAGCTATCTCATCTAGCTTTCGCGTCCAAATTTTAGCGTTAGTACTGCCGCCGACGAGTTCGCCAGTAGCCGAAAAATACTCTATCTCGTAGCACTTTCGCCCGTCATCCAGCGCCCTAGATAGCGCCTCCGCTGGCCCCAGCGCGTCCATAGTAGTAAATCCCTCAAAAAGCAAAACGTTCACCGCCTTCATCGTCGCCCCTTTGCTGATTTTAATTTCAAATTTAGCCCAAATTTGATTACGAGCGGCTAAAATTTAATGAGACTTTTCGCATTTACGAGGTAAAATTACAAAATCATTTTAAATCAAATTCTTAAGGAAAGACGATGCTAAGCGACAGAGAAATAGAAGCGAGCGCAAAGCCGCAAAATATCGTAAAAATCGGCGCAAAACTGGGGCTAGGCGAAGAGGCGCTAGACACCTTCGGCAAGCTAAAAGCCAAGATCGAGCCGCGACTAGGTAACGCGACGGGCGCAAACCTCATCCTAGTTACCGCGACCAATCCGACGCCCTACGGCGAGGGTAAAACGACCGTGACCGTGGGGCTATCTGACGGCTTAGCGCGTATCGGCAAACACGTGTGCGCCGCGCTTAGAGAGCCGAGCCTGGGGCCGGTTTTTGGCATAAAGGGCGGAGCGACGGGCGGCGGATACTCGCAGGTGACGCCGAGCGAGGATATCAACCTGCACTTTAACGGCGACTTTCACGCTATCACCTCGGCAAATAATCTCATCGCGGCGATGCTAGATAATCACATCCACCACGGCAACGCGCTAAATATCAACCCTGCACGCGTCGTTTTCAAACGCTGCATGGATATGAACGACCGCTCGCTAAGAGAGATCGAAATCGGCCTTGAAAAGAGCAATAAATTTACTCGCAAGGACGGCTTCGTAATCACGGCTGCTAGCGAAATAATGGCGATCCTGTGCCTAGCGACCGACCTAAAAAATCTAAAAGAGCGCGTCGAAAACATCGTCGTCGCCTACGATAAAGAGGGCGGCCTCGTGCGCGCAAAATCCCTAAACTGCGCCGATGCCGTCTGCGTCCTGCTAAAAGAGGCGATAAAACCAAACCTCGTGCAGACGCTTGAGGGCACGCCGGTGCTCATCCACGGCGGACCGTTTGCAAATATCGCGCACGGCTGCAATAGCGTGATCGCGACCAAAACCGCGCTAAATTTAGCGGGCTACGTCGTGACCGAGGCGGGGTTTGGCGCAGAGCTTGGAGCGCAAAAGTTCCTCGATATCAAGTGCCGCACCGCAGGACTTGCGCCAAAATGCGTCGTGCTAGTAAGCACTATCCGCTCGCTAAAATATAACGGCGGTTGCGACAAAGACAGCATCTCGCAGCCAAATTTAGACGCGCTAAAACTAGGCAGCGAAAACCTAAAAGCCCACATAGAAAATCTAAAAAATTTCAATCAAAACGTCATCGTCGCACTAAATAAATTCGCAACCGATACGGACGAGGAGATCGCCCACGTACGCGCTCTTTGCGAGGAGTCGGGGGCCGAGTTTAGCGTGTGCGAGGGCTTTTTAAAAGGAAGCGTGGGCACAGAGGATCTAGCTAAAAAAGTCGCGCAAATCTGCGAAAAACCGGCTCGTGAGATAAACTTCACATATGAGCCCGCCGACCCCGTAAAAACCAAGATCGAAAAGATTGCGACTAAAATTTACGGCGCGAAAGAAGTAGTCTTTAGCCCGCGCGCGCAGGCTGATCTAGCCGAGATTTCGCGCCTAGGCTTTGACGCCTTTCCAGTTTGCGTCGCAAAAACGCAGTATAGCTTTAGCTCGGACGCCAAACTACTCGGCCGACCGAAGGGCTTTAGCTTCGAGGTTAGCGCGCTTGAGATCCGCGGCGGAGCGGGCTTTATCGTGGCGGTCAGCGGATCAACTATGCTGATGCCGGGACTACCAAAAGTGCCTGCTGCCGAGCAAATGAAAGCGGAGTAAATTTAACTCGCCGATTTGTCAAATTTGATTGCGAATTTTGCGGCTCGGCGGAGTTTGATTTCTGAAAAACAAAGGCGAATTTGACGGGGATTTTACGTCAGGTTCGCCTTTTTAAATTTGACCATTTCGTCCTTTAAATTTGCCGTCAAATTTAAAACGATAAATTTAACAAACGCCCGCGCTAGCTCGTAAATTTTATATTTTGTCGCAGCGCTATTCATGCGAGATTTTTATCTTACCGTCCATACGTCGCCGAAACGCAAAATCAAATTTAATCGCTCAAAGCAACGTATCGGTCTAGTACCAAATTTGCGATATTTTACGGCGTTTTAAATATCTAAATTTGACGCTCAAAATTTGCCGCAAATCTTGGCAAAATCAGCGTAATGTATTTTGGCGTTTTAATCAAATTTGCGTAAGCAAGCCAAAATTTACGCACGAAACGGCACTAAATTTTCACCTTTTCCCACAACTCTATCCCGCCCTCGACCTCTTTAAAGATACTCGCGATTTCTATATTTTTTACGCTTAAATTTCGCTCATAAGCCTTGACGTCGCGCGATTTTAGCTTCTCTTGCAAAAATGCAAATTCGTACTCTATCTGCCCGCGAGAGACGGCTATTTTGGCTAAATTTCGCTCGTTAAATTCACCCACTTTTGCCGCGTCAAATTTATAGCCGCGAGCACAGGCCTGCGCATAAACCTCCGCCAGATACGCATTTATCGCTTCACACGCATTTTCATGCGCATAAAAGCGGTCAAGCTGCGGGTGATTTTTATAGCCTCTAGTTAGCCCAGCTAGCACGTTTTTAGCTAGCAGCGCCTCGCGCCAAAGTGCGACTAGCCCCTTTGCATCGAGATATTTAAAGCTTATCGTCCAAAGCCTCATTGTTGCCTTTCGTTAAATTTACCGCAGTTTTTGTTAGCCAAATTTAGCGCGGTTAAGCCCGCAAATCGTCAAATTTATACCGCAAATTTGCCTACCGCAAATCTCATAACGTCGCTTATTTTTTCTTCGCCTTTTTTGCCGCGTTTTTCATATTTTTCAGCTCCTCAGCCAAAAATTTACCCGTATAACTGCCCGTTTTTGCGTGATTTTTAGCGACCTCTTTTACGCTACCCTCGGCGATGATTTTACCGCCCTTTGCGCCGCCCTCAGGCCCCATATCGACGATGTAGTCGCAGTTTTTGATGACGTCTAGGTTATGCTCGATTACAAAGACCGAGTTGCCAAGATCGACCAGGTGGTGCAGCACGCGCACGAGCCTATCGACGTCGGCAAAATGCAGCCCCGTGGTCGGCTCGTCGAGGATATAGAGCGTATTTCCCGTGTCCGAGCGGCTGAGCTCCTTTGCGAGCTTTACGCGCTGCGCCTCGCCGCCGCTTAGCGTCACGGCGTTTTGCCCCAGCGTGATGTAGCCTAGTCCCACGTCTTGCAGCGTCGTTAGTTTGCTAGCGATTTTGGGCACGGATTTAAAAAACTCCACCGCCTCGTCGATGCTCATATTTAGCACGTCGGCGATGCTTTTGCCTTTGTAGAGGATTTCTAGCGTCTGCGCGTTGTAGCGGGTGCCGCCGCACGAGTCGCAGACGACGTTTACGTCTGGCAAAAAGTGCATCTCGATCGTGATCTCGCCCTCGCCTTGGCACTTTTCGCAGCGTCCGCCCTTGACGTTAAAGCTAAACCTGCCGATCTTGTAACCTCGCAGTTTGGCTTCTTTAGTCTGCGCAAAAAGCCCTCTGATCTCGTCCATCACGCCCGTGTAGGTGGCTGGATTACTGCGCGGAGTGCGTCCGATCGGGCTTTGATCGAGGTAGATCACTTTGTCTAGATTTTCTAGTCCGCTCAAATTTACTCCCGCGACCTTTTTTACTTTTTTAGCTCGGTTTAGCTGTTCCTGGGCTTCAGGCAGCAGGGTTTGCAACACGAGCGAGCTTTTGCCCGAGCCCGAAACTCCCGTGATACCGACTAAATTTCGTAGCGGAAAGCGCGCGCTTAAATTTGATATGTTGTTGATATTTACGTTTGAGATTTCAAGCCACGTGTCGATTTTTCGGTCTTTTCGGTAGTCGATTTCCTTTTCGCCGTTTATGTAAAGCGCGGTTTGCGTACTTGAGCCAAGCAGGCTTTTCACGTCGCCGGCAAAGACTATCTGCCCGCCAAATTTCCCCGCTCCAGGCCCGATATCCACGATGTAGTCGGCCTCCTCGATCGTCTTTTTATCGTGCTCGACGACGATAACCGAGTTGCCTTTGGCTTGCAAATTTCGCAGGGTTTTTATGAGCTTTAGCGTATCTCGCTCGTGCAGACCGATGCTAGGCTCATCTAGCACGTACATCACGCCGCTAAGGCCCGATCCGATCTGGCTTGCTATGCGAATCCTTTGCGCTTCGCCGCCGCTGATCGTGCGCGCGTCGCGTCCGAGCGATAGGTAGCCAAGCCCCACGTCGTAGAGGAAAAACAGCCTCTCGTTTATCTCCTTAAATATCGGCTTTGCGATCGTTTTATCGTATTCGCTAAGGTAGCTGAAATTTGACTCGTCCGAGAAAAACGCGGTGCAATTTTCGATACTCATATCTAAAATTTCGCCGATACCGCGCCCTGCGACCTTGACGGCTAGGCTTTGAGGCTTTAGCCTGTGTCCGCCGCAGTCGTCGCAGACCTTTTCGCTCATGTATTCGTCAAAGTCCTTGTAGTCCTTTAGCAGTCCGTGCGTGATCTTTAGCGCGCCCTCAAATTTGCGCAGTAGCTTGTTTTTCTTCCAGAAAAACTCGACCTCTTTTACGTTGCCGTAGAGTACGAGGCGCTTCTCGTCCTCGCTAAGCTCGCAGTACGGGCGCTTGACGTCGATACCGTTTTGCTCGCAAAAAGCTAGCAAAAATTTATAATAATAACTCATGTTGTAGCCGTAAAGAAGCTTTATCGCACCGCCTTCGATGCTTTTTTCTTCGTCGATCACTTTGGTGAGATCCAGGCTATATCTGATGCCAAGACCATCACACCTCTCGCACGCGCCTTTTGGAGAGTTAAAGCTAAAGCTAAGCGGCTCGAGCGGCGTAAATGAAATTTTACAATCAAAGCACGCCGAGTGCTCGCTGTAGTGGATGAAACTCTCTTTTAGACCGAGTTCCTGCGCATTTGCGATCTCGATCTCGACCTCGCCGTAGCTTTCACCCAGCGCTTTTTCTACGTCTTGGGCTAGGCGCTGCGCATTATCCGCGTCTATCACGATGCGGTCTACTATGAGCTTTATCGTGTGTTTTTTGGTTTTGGCTAGCTCGATCTCCTCGTCTAATCTCACCTGCACGCCGTCTATCTGGGCTCGCACGTAGCCTTTGCCGCGTAAATTTTCGATCAGATCCGCCCATGTGCCCTTTTTCTCGCGCACGAGCGGAGCGTAGATGACGACTTTGGCGCCCTCGGGGAGCTTTTGGATCTCGTTTATGATATCGCTAGCCGACATTTTAGAGATCGGTTTGCCGCATTTGTGGCAGTGCTGGATGCCGATGCGAGCGTATAGAAGGCGCAGATAGTCGTAAATTTCCGTTATCGTACCCACGGTCGAGCGCGGGTTTTTGGACGTAGTTTTTTGATCTATCGCGATGGCTGGCGTGAGGCCTTCGATCTTATCTACGTCGGGCTTGCCTACGCGGTCTAGAAACTGCCTAGCGTAGCTGCTAAGGCTCTCCATATATCTGCGCTGTCCCTCGGCATAAAGCGTGTCAAACGCTAGCGTGCTCTTGCCGCTGCCGCTAAGTCCGGTGAAAACTACGAGCTTGTTTTTTGGGATTTCTAAATTTAAATTTTTCAGGTTGTGCTCGCGCGCGCCCGTGATTTTTATGGTGTCGTTTGCGTTCATTTTCGCTTCCGTGATTTTAAATTTTTAACCCGTAATTATACCCAAAATCGCTTTAACTAAAATCGTTGTTACTTTTATCAACACTTTAGTAAAAAATCAATTTTAAAGCAAAAGAATTTTTTAAGCTATAAGCTTTTTGGATGTATTATAAATTATCCCAAGCATAGGAGTTATCATGGCAAATCCAAACATTCCTATAGACAGAAGAACAAACCGTGTCGAGCTCATCGGGCTGGTGCTAGGCGTTTTGCTAGCGATTTGGGTTTATAAAATCTTCCCCGCAAACGCAGGAGACATCGCTCTAGCTGCGGCCAAGGGCAAAAAGCTGCATGTAGGAGCTATGCCCGTCGTTGCCGCAGTAGCCGCACTGATGGCGGCGTGGTGGATGACCGAGGCCAATCGCCCTGCCCGCAACCGCCCTGGTGCCGATGGTTGCCTTCCCGGTGCTTGGCGTCGATGCGTTTAAGGTAGTCGCCGCGCCGTATGCTTCGGACACTATCTATCTTTTTATGGGCGGCTTTGTGCTAGCCCTTGCTATGCAAAGGTGGAATCTGCACACTAGAATCGCCCTTGGCATCGTGCTTTTAGTTGGCACGAGCCCGAGACGGCTGGTGGCTGGATTTATGGTGGCGACAGGGTTTTTATCCATGTGGGTGAGCAATACCGCAACTGCCATAATGATGCTACCTGTGGGTCTTAGCGTACTGCATTTGGTCGGACGCCTAACGACACAGAAATGGACGTTTACGGCGATCGAGGACGTGGCAAATTTGGACGAAATTTCACGCAAAGGCGTGCAAGGCGGCTTTATGAATACGGTATTCCACAAAGGCCGCGACATCGCAAAGGAGATAAAAGAAAAAACGAGCACCTTTAGCTCAAATTTGGCACCTCGCTGATGCTAGGCATCGCCTACGCCGCTTCTATCGGCTCGGTTGGCACCATCATCGGCACTCCGCCAAACGCCCTTCTAGTCGCATACATGAAAAACGAATTTGGCATCGAGATCGGTTTTTTTGAGTGGATGCTAGTGGGCGTGCCGCTTAGCGTCGTTATGCTTGCAGCGTGCTGGTTTTTGCTCACCTACGTACTCTTTAAATCAGAAATCGGCGAGATACCAAACGGCAAAAAAGTGATCCAAGACGAGCTAGATAAACTAGGCCCCATAACCACGCCCGAAAAGCTTGTCGGAGTCATATTTGTAGCGGCGGCTGCGTGCTGGATATCGCTAGGTTTTATCCTAAAGTCCTTTGACGTAAAAATCGCCAGCTTAGACGCGATAATCGCAATGAGTGCGGCGATTTTGCTATTTATCGTACCCGCAAACAAAAGCGGCGAGCGTCTCATCGACTGGGATAGCGCTAAAAAGCTACCTTGGGATATCCTCATACTCTTTGGCGGAGGACTGTCGCTATCGGCGCAGTTTAGCAGCAGCGGACTGTCACTTTGGATCGGACATCAGGTCTCAGCACTCGGCGCGCTGCCTATCGCGGCGATCATCATGGCCGTCGTAACGCTCGTTATTTTCCTCACCGAGATCACGTCAAACACCGCCACCGCAGCGGCCTTTTTGCCCGTTATCGCAGGTGTTAGCGCGGGGCTTGGCTATACCGGCGCAAACGTGATGCTATTTACGATCCCGGTCGCTATGGCAGCTACGTTTGCATTTATGCTGCCCGTCGCCACGCCGCCAAACGCCATCGCATACGGCTCTGGTTACGTAAAAATCAGCTCGATGATAAAGGCTGGAATCTGGCTAAATATCATCGGCATTTTTCTTATCACGGCAACTGTCGTCTTTATCGCTTCGGCTGTTTTCGGGCTTAAATTTTAATCAAATTCGGGCTGTTGTGACCGCCCGAATTTACCCTTATTTAATAGGCGTTGCTGTATCATCGTAAAAAATATTTTAACCTAAGGCCTTAAAATGAACGACATCCAAAAATCCTAAGACGAGCTTCCATATATCTCGGCCGCTTTCCCCGAAACTTCGCCTGCGCGACTTGAGGCTTTGGCTTCGTTTTTATCGCTAACTCCGCCACCGTCCAAAACGGCTAGAGTGCTTGAAATCGGCTGCAGCTACGGCGGAAATTTATTTCCTTTTGCCATCGCAAATCCGCGAGCAAAGGTGCTAGGCATAGATCTAAGTGAAGTGCAGATAAATAAAGCCAAAGAGCTAGCCGCACAAATGCGCGTGGATAATATCGAATTTAAAGCAAAAGATATCTGCGATTTTACGGATGCGGATGTGAGAGATTACGGCAAATTTGACTACATCATCTGCCACGGCGTTTATAGTTGGGTGCCGGGCATCGTAAAGGACGCGATCCTAAAAACCATCAAGCGATTTTTGAGTCCTAACGGCGTCGCTTACGTGAGCTACAACGTCTACCCGGGCTGGAAGATCAAGGATACGATCAGAGATTTTTTAATGTTTGGCACCAAGGACATAAAGGGAGAAACCGCAAAGGTAGCTAAGGCTAGAGAGCTTTTAAAGGTGCTGGGAGAATACGCCAAATTTTGCCAAAAAGACGGCAATGCGAGTCAAATTTTTGTAAATTTCGAAAGTCTAAAATTTCATATTGATTATATTCTAACGATGAACGACTCATACATAGCTCACGAGTATTTGGAAGCTTTTAATAATCCGATTTATTTTAAAGATTTTGCAAATAGTCTAGAGAAAAATGACCTAGCATATCTTGCCGAAGTCGGACTCGAGGATGTTTTTCAGTCAAATTTGGGGCTGGAAGAGTTTGACTCGTATATAGACGCAAATTTTAGCTCGCGTATCGAAAAAGAGCAGATGCTTGATTTTTTAACCAATAATATTTTCAGACGCAGTATGATAGTGCACAAAGAGCTCGTTCCAAACGATTTTAGCGTAAATATCGGCGTGGACGAACTTTGCAAGCTGCATATATCGGCAGACTTTAGCAAAACGAAAAACGGCTACCTAAACATCAAAAATATCGCGATGAAGCCTGAGTACGACTGGCTTTATCAAGTCTTTAACGACGTTTATCCGGCAAGCGTAAATTTTGCCGACGTCGCAGCGCTTTTAAAAGACGACGAAAATGCGGTAAAATCGGCGTATTTTGGCTTTATGGAGATTTTAGCCGCAGACTGCGCTAAGCTAACGACCTACGAGCGACCAAAAGTCGTTTACGAAGTAGGTAAAAGCCGCCTAAAAGAGCGGGTACGCGGATATTTTGAGTATTTTAGTGCCGCAGATGAACCGGTGATCAAAATCGCTGACGAACTAAACGTACCGGCAAATTTTTCTCAGTTTGATGCCTTTATCGCTCTTAAATTTAACGGCGAAAACTCGCCCGAAAATATCGTAAAGCAAACGGCAAAATTCGCACAAGATCGTAAACTGGAGTTTGCCCTCAAAAACGGCGAAGCAATAAAAACCGTCAGCAAAAACGAATACCAAAAAGCAGCCGAAAACTACGTAAAAGACCTTGAGTTAAAGCTAATCGACGGCGGATTTTTAGAAAATTTCTGATTTTACTTGAAGACGGGCGGGGTAAATTTGCCCCGCTCCCTTATTTCTCGCAAATTTAATCGTATTGTTTTAAATCCATAAACTCAAATTTAAGCAAAAAGCTTATTTATCATTATAATTAGCGTCGTGGAGATAAGCGCAAGCAGGCATCTTTTTTGGACGGTGCGGTCGATCTTTTGCGCTAAAGCTACGCCAAATCTCACGCTTATAAGCGAGCCGATACCGACCAAAACGCCCACTTCGTACTGCACGAGTCCTTGCGAGGCGAGGCTAATAAAACCAGAAATCGACGAAAATATCACGAAAAATAGTCCAGTGCTGACAGCCTTTTTTATATCGTAATTAAGAAAATTTATCAAGACAGGCATTATGATGACCGAACCGCCGATACCCACGCTGATAGCCACCGCGCCGACGAAAAGCCCGACGAAAAAAAGCGGAACGAGAGAGGGATTTTGCGCGCCTTTTGGCTCAGGATTTTTAAAAAACAGCTTAATAACGTTAAAAGTTTGAATGCAGATAAGCGTAAGCAGCAAAAATTTCGACGGAACGCTCGCTACGATAAAGCCGCTCGCGCTCGCCCCGCAAAAGCCGCCGATGCCGAGCACCAGGGCGGGCTTTAGATCGACGGTCTTGTTTTTGAGATTTAAAAGCGAGCCGTAAACCGAGCTAAATACCATCTGAAGGACGCTTACGCCGATTGCGTATTTGACGTCAAAGCCCAAAAATACGAGTATCGGCACGGCTGCCGCGCCGCCACCGATGCCCAAAAATCCAGACAAAAAGCCGACAAATAGCCCCAAACATACGTATCCGATCGACGCAACCGATAAAATTTCCATAATCTCGCCTTAAAGTAAAATCCGATTTTAGCCGTTTTTGGGTAAAATTAATTTTAAAATTTAAAAAAGGGAAGTTATTGAAAAGATTGTTTTTGATGATTTTTGCGGGGTTAAATTTGGCCTTTGCCGGCGTCACGGCAGGTCAAAGCGAGCTAGAGCTAGAAGCCGCTACTAAGCGCGCCGCAGGCAAAAATCCCCAGCGCAGGCGCGACATCTAGAATTTTGTTTTTAAAATTTACGAACGAACCAAATATCAAACTAAAGATCATCTGAATGATACTAACGCCGATAACATATTTGATATCGTAGCCAAAAAACATCGCCGTAGGCACTACGACGATGCCGACGCCGATACCGAAAAATCCACTGATAAAACCTACGGCCACACCGATAAGAATGTATCGTAAACTCAAAAAAGAGATCATTTCTTGCATTTTATTTCCTTGCCATGACTTTAACATTTACTGTTTTAATTTATAATTATCGTTTTTTAAAGGATAAAATATGAAGAAATCTATAGTTACATTCGCGGCTGCTACCGCACTGGCTGGCGCACTAAACGCGTCCCACCTGACCACCGCACAAAGCGATCTTAGCGTGGACGAAGCGGTAAAAAAATTTGAAAAAGTCGTAGCGTCTCGCAATATAACGGTATTTGACGTGATTGAACACTCAAAACTAGCGGATAAAGTGGGGCTTAAGATGGCCGATACAACGGTGGTGATAGTAGGCTCGCCAAAAGTCGGCACGCTTTTGATGCAGTGTGAGCCCAAGATTGCGCTTGAGATGCCGCTTAAATTTTTGTTTTACAAAGATGGCGACAAAACCGTGATCGCGTACGAGGACGTAAAAGATATCGCTACTAGATACGGTGCGCAGGAGTGCGAAGCGGTGAGCAAACTAAGCGCAGCGCAAGCAAATCTACTAAACGATATGACAAAGTAAATCTTTTCTAGCTATCTTGATAGTCTGTTTTCGCAAGGCGCGTATCGTGAACAATGCGCAAAAAATTTTAGCTGATTTATTGATGACAAAATTATCTAAAAATCGCATGTGAATAGTCTCGACTGCTACCAACAAACGCTCTAGTTTGGTTACAAGACCCGAATGCGCCCCTATTTTCGGCCCACTACGGCTACGTAGCGGGCCCTATAGTCCCGAGCCGATCTGCCAAGATCAAAGAAGGAAAATCTGCGTTACGTCCACAGCGAGAACGCTATAAATATACTGCACTTAATAGCGATTTACTCGGCGAGAAAAACAATCCAAACGCAAAACATTCATCGATTTCGCATCCGCGCCTGTATCTATTGCGTACCAGAAAGCCAAAAAGCGTCACGGCCAGATACGGCGCAGAGGCTAGAACGCGAGCTTTTTGACGCCACCGTCAAATGAAAATTAAGCTTAATTTTTATATAATCTACGCTCATTAAAGGATATTTTATGTTACTTTTGAGCCCCGTTTTTTATTACGAAAAGATCCGCGAGAGATTTGCCAACTCCTACCTCGCCGAGGACACGACGCAGACTATCGTCGGTATCGACTGCGAGTATATCAGTAGCGAACAGACCGATTTTGCAGGGCTTAAGAGCTATTTTAAAGCTCAAAAATTTGACGCCCCTTTTGCGGGACTGTTTGGAGTGCTGGGCTACGGCGGGATAAAATATTTTGAAAAAATACCCGAATTTAACGCCTCGCAGTACGATTTCCCCGACTTTTTCTACGCTAACGCCCACGCCTATCTGCACTTTGATAAAAATAGCAAAATTTACAGCTTTTACGGCGATAGCGAGCGGTATTACGATTTTTTAGTTAAATTTAGCGCAGACGACGAAGCAGCCGCCAAGGAACAACGCGCAACAAGACAGAACAAATATAAAATTTTAACCGATTTAGACGGCGAAAAAGAGCATTTTCTAAACATCGCAAAGCGCGCCAAAGAGTACCTAAAAAGCGGCGACGTCTTCCAAGTCGTGCTAAGCGAACAGCTAAAACTAGCCTCGGACATGGATAGCTTGGATTTTTACCGAGCCTTGAGCGAGGCAAATCCTAGCCCATATATGTTTCACTTTCCGACACCTTACGGCGACGTCGCGGGCTCTAGCCCCGAGCTAGTCTGCGAGATCAAAGAGGGCAAAATCTACGTCGCACCTATCGCAGGCACTCGCGGACGCGGCAGGGACGCGATGGAGGATGCTGCGCTCGAGAGCGAACTGCTAAGCGACGAAAAGGAGCTAGCCGAGCACAAAATGCTCATCGACCTCGCCCGCAACGACATCGGCCGCGTCAGCAAGCCAAAAAGCGTCGCGGTCAAAAACGCCATGCGCATAGTGCGCTACGAGAGCGTGATGCACATCGTGAGCGACGTCTACGGCGCGAAGGCGGACGATCTAGACGCATTTGACGCGGTCGGCAGTATCTTTCCCGCAGGCACGCTCAGCGGTACGCCGAAAATCCGCGCCATGGAGATCATCGCCGAGCTTGAGCCCTATAGGCGCAACGCCTACGGCGGCGGCATCGGATTTTTCCACTTTAACGGCGACGCGCAAATGGCGATTTTAATTAGAAGCGCGATATTTGCGCGTAAATTTGACGCTAAATTTGATGCTGGCCGGCATAACCCGCACCTTGACGGCGCAAACGAGTCAAATTTAACGTGCGGCGAGCTTGGTGGAAATTTCGCCGAAATTTTCGTGCAGGCAGGAGCTGGCATCGTGATAGATAGCGTGCCGGAATACGAATATAAAGAAATTTGCAAAAAACGCGCCTCGGTACTAAACGTGTTTTCGAAAAACGCAAGGGAAATTTGACCTGCACGTAGTGCAGCAACCTCTCACGTGCAGTGGTGTTAGAGAGGGCTTGGGAGAGGAAGGGGCGACGCTTCGTAAGTAGAACCCCCTTCCTCTCCCAAAAATTCAGTTTTACAGAAAGTAAATTTTTAAAATATTACTCGCTCAAAGCGGTTACCTACCAAATTTCGGCTTCGCTAACGCTTAGCACGAAATTTGGAGGCGAAAGCTTTTCGGTCGTAAAATTTTAAAAATTTTTTAGAGACAAAATTTAACATTTTCAAGGTGCGGGTCTCGGTGGGTAAATTTGGCTTCAAATTTGAATATAAAACGATAAGGCGAAGTATTTTTCCTTTAGACGAGGCGGATTTAAATTTTACGACGGGAGCTACCTCGTCGGTAGTGACCGAGTAAAATTTAAATCCAACGAAGTATAAAGGAAAAAGACAAGCCGTACAAAAGGAAAGAAATGATTTTATTGATAGACAACTACGACAGTTTCGTATTCAACGTAGAGCAGTATCTACGCGAACTAACCGACGAGGAAGTGCGCTGCGTGCGCAACGACAAGATTACCCTGGATGAGATCCGCAGGCTAAATCCGAGCAAAATCGTGCTAAGCCCGGGCCCAAAACACCCGCAAGATAGCGGCATTTGTTTAGAGATTTTACGAAGCGACATCGCCGCGCCGATCCTTGGTATCTGCCTCGGACATCAGGCGATCGGACTCGTTTACGGCGCAAAGATCAAACGCCTAGAAAAGCCCTATCACGGCAAAACTTCGCTCATAAAAGTCAGCCGCAAAGAGCCGTTATTTACGGGACTGCCGGACGAATTTGAGGTCATGCGCTACCACTCGCTTTACGTGGACGAGCTACCGTCAAATTTGCAGGCCACAGCCGTGAGCGAGGACGGCGTGGTGATGGCGCTTAGCGTGAGAGACAGGCCGATTTTCGGTATCCAGTTTCACCCAGAGAGCTACTTCACGCAGTACGGCAAAAAAATCATCGAAAATTTCATCAACTACGAAGCCACGCCTGCGGCCGAAGTCGCCAAAGAGCCTAAAATCCGCCCGCTCAAGCCGTTTCTAATCAAACTACAAGAAAACGAGCGCCTGGACGACCGCGACTTTGAGCAAATTTGCGAAATCATCGCGAGCAAAGAGTACGAGATCACGCAGCTAGCCGCACTTTTGGTGCTAATCAGCGAAAAAAGCCTCTATCCGCAAAGCCTAGCAAGCCTGGCTAAAAACATCCTAAAATACTCGCAAACATACCGCGATCCTTCGCCGATGATCGACCTTTGCGGCACGGGCGGCGACGGCTTTAAAACGATAAATATCTCGACGACCGTCGCGTTTATCCTCGCAAGCCTTGGCGTCAAAGTCGCAAAGCACGGCAATAAGGCCGTTTCTAGCAAATCGGGCAGCTCGGACGTGCTGGAAATTTTGGGCGTTCATAGCTCAAATTCGCTCCTGCGACAGCGCGAGCTACTAAACGATAAAAATTTAGCCTTTTTCCATGCGCCCTTTTTCCATCCGTTAGTGGGCGAAGTGGGCGAAGTGCGCCAGCGCCTAGGTATCCGCACGGTTTTTAACGTACTTGGCCCGCTGCTAAATCCAAATTTAGCGCTCAAAAATCAGCTCGTAGGCGTCTATCATAAGCCCGTTTTGCGCCTCTACGCCGAGACGCTACAGCTACTAGGACGCGAGCGAGCGCTGGTAGTTCGCGGCGAGGACGGACTTGACGAGATCAGTCTATGCGATGAGACGCGCGTCGTGGAGCTACGAGGCGGACAGATCAGCGAGTACAGCATCACGCCCGAGCAGTTTGGCTTCAAACGGGCGTTTCACAGCGAGATCGAGGGCGGCACGCCTGAGCAAAACGCCGAAATTTTAAAGCAAATTTTAAAAGGCGAGCTGGACGGACCGAAATTTGACGTCGTCGTGCTAAACGCGATGTTTGCGCTATATGCGGCAGGCGTCGCGGATAGCCCCGCGCAGGCAAAAGAGGTCATCCTGAACGCGATAAAAAGCGGTAAAGTTTATCGCTACTTCGAGGACTACATACGAGGCGAAGCGTGACGCTGGTTAAAATTTGCGGTATCAAAACGCCTGCTGAGGCGCGCGACGTGGCGAGTTTGGACGTTGATTTTTTAGGCGCGATATTTGCTAAAAGCAAACGTCAAGTAAGCACTCAGACGGCGCGCGAGATAGCGGACATCGTGCATGCGGTCGGCAAAAAATGCGTCGGCGTTTTTGCCGGGCAAAGCGACTGCGAGATAATGGAAATCTGCGAATTTGTCTCGCTTGACGTCGCGCAGATCCACGGCGAGGTTAGCTCAAATTTGTACGAAAATTTAAAGGCGATGGGGCTAGAGGTTTGGCGCGTCTATAGCGTGCTAGATGCGCTTCCTACAGTAGATACCGCGCTTTGCGATATGCCGCTTTTTGACTGCAAAGGCGAAAATGCCGGCGGCAACGGTATTAGCTTTGATTGGGAAATTTTGCGTGCGGTCAAATTTGATTTCGGCATGGCGGGCGGTATCGGAGAGCACAACGCGCACGAAGCAATCAAATTTAACCCGCGAGTGCTCGATCTAAACTCAAAAGTCGAGGACGAAAACGGTATAAAATCGGTCGACAAAATAAAGAAAATTTTGGAGCTGATAAAGGCGTAAATTTTCAAAAGCAAAAGCAGGATAATAAAAAGTCGGCTTTAAAACAACCGCGTAAAACCGACTTTTACCGCTTTACTCTCTTTTAAAATTAAAAATCTTCACATCGCTTTTCGTATCGTCCTTAAAATAAATTTGCACGGATACTTTTTGGATATTTGGCGCTTCTTTGTATATATTATCAGCATCCGCTTTTACATTGTACGGCTTTGGTAGCTCGGTATCGGGAACGTCTTTGTTGATACCGTAAACGATCTTTTCCACGCCGTCGCCGTACGAGAGGATGTGCGTGAAATAAACTATATCTTTACGGCCGCCGTTAGATAGCCAGTAGCTCAAGGTTTGTTTGAGCATCTTTATATCGCTTTCGGCTTTTGGGTCTAGTATCTCGCCGCTTGGTAGCTTTTTGTACCATTCGTACTTAAAAGGGCCGTTTATATTGCCGTTTCGGTCTTTGTATTTAAACTCTATATACTCTTTTACGACTTGCGCGTCGTCCGGCAATCCAAACCAGTTTTTAGGCTTCTTTTCGCCGCTATCTTGGTAAACTATATCAAAATACCCGGTGCTGATAAACTCCCCCTGCCCGTCTATACGGTAAAAAATTTCAGTCGGTTTGTCTGAAATGTTCGCTACTATTTGATAGCCCTGATTGGTATGTATCCTCTCGATCGTTACCGGATTTTCAAAGATACTTTGACTGATTTTATCCAGCTCCGTTTTACGCTCGTAGATATATTTTATCTGGGCGTTTAGCTCGTCTTTATCGGTAAAGTAGCGCGCTAATTTTCCCTCTTCGTTCAGCTTTAAAAATTTATCCGCATACTCTTTTTCCAGCTTTTTATCGGACATCGTTTGATCCCCTAAAACGGCCTTTGAGTATGCACGCGCCAGCTCGTAGTAAGCCGGCGCAAAATCTGGATTTTGCTTAACGAAATTTGTTAGTTTCTCTGTTTTTTGTTTTCCGTCTTCGAGTAGAATTTTGGCGTAACTATCGATCAAAACGTCATCGTTTTTAAACATTTCGTTGTAAATTTCTTTTGCGCCGGCTTTGCCCTCTTGGATCTTTAAAAACGACTGAAATCTTAAATGCGGATCTAGTTTGCGTTCGCTAAACGAAAAATATTTTACATACGATTTTCTCGCATTTCCGTAATCTCCGCCAAGTTCGTAAATCCTGGCATTATGATAATAATCCTCTTGCGTTTTCGGATTTGCGATGATGCCGCCGCCGTTGCCGATATTTTCGCTTAACTTGTCTATTTTCGTATCAACGTTTTGTATAGCGGATTTTATATTTTTGCTATCTTCTTTTATCTCGGTTACCGTCTGCTTGATCTCGCCAGTATCTTTTTTAATCATGCCGAGCGAATTTTAAATTTTTTCAAGCGGCGGTATGATGCTTGCCAAGTAGCCGTTTTCGCTACCTTTTTCTTCCGCGCTTTGCAGTCCGTACATGGAGCCGGTGGCGATTATGCTTAGACTCGTAAACACCATGATCGGCAAAACCCTTTGCCTTAATCTAGATAGCCCGATATAAGCCAAAAATAGGACGCAAGTGATAATTATGCTAGCACAAAATAGATACTTCGCAAAAAGAGCGATCGGCTGACAAATGTCGGAAATACCGCCGAAAACGGCAGCCAAACCGCCGGCCCAAATTTTATTTTTATTTAATGCTTCTTTTATGGCGCCCATAACTTTATCCTTTGGTTTTTATTTCGTCTTAAATACCTCTTGACTCGCTTACCAAATTTGACCGAAAGCCGCTTTTTTATATCGCCGTAACATATTTGGAATCATATCGTTTTTTACCCTAAATTCAAATTTACGCGCGCTAAAAATACCGTAAAATAAGCCTAATAAAAACTTAAAATGCTAAAATAGAACGAAAATTTAAAGGATACCGATGAATACTAAAGCATATTTCGGAAAATTCGGCGGACAGTTCGTGCCCGAAACCGTGATGTTCGCGCTAGACGAGCTCGAGGACGCATATGAGCGCATAGTAAAAACGGCTGAATTTGAGGCCGAGCTAGACGACTTACTAAAAAACTACGTCGGGCGCCCGAGCCCGCTATATCACGCAAAACGCCTAAGTGAGCACTACGGGCATGAAATTTACCTCAAGCGCGAGGATCTAAACCACACGGGCGCGCACAAGATAAACAACGCCCTAGCCCAAGCGCTTCTAGCCAAAAAAATGGGCAAAAAGAAGGTCTTAGCCGAGACGGGCGCGGGTCAGCACGGCGTGGCGACTGCGACCGCGGCGGCACTGCTCGGCCTTGAGTGCGACGTGTATATGGGCGCGACAGACGTCGAGCGCCAGCAGCTAAACGCATTTCGCATGCAGCTTTTGGGCGCCAGAGTCGTGAGCGTAGAAGAGGGTCTAAAAACCCTAAAAGAGGCCACCACAGCGGCGATCCAAGCGTGGGTAAACGAGATAGAAAGCGCATTTTATGTCATCGGCTCGGCAGTCGGCCCGCACCCGTATCCTAGGATCGTACGCGACTTTCAGAGTATCATCGGCCGCGAGACCAAGGCTCAGCTAAAAGAATACGGCGTACATCCGGACTACGTCATCGCCTGCGTCGGCGGCGGCAGCAACGCCATCGGTATCTTTAGCGCGTTTTTGGACGACGCGGACGTAAATTTGATCGGAGTCGAGGCCGCAGGGCTAGGCGCACACACGCCGTATCACGCCGCAACGCTAACCAAGGGCCGCGCAGGCATCATCCACGGCATGAAAACGATCGTTTTACAAGACGAATACGGCATGATCGAGCCCGTACATAGTATCTCTGCGGGGCTTGACTACCCGGGCGTTGGGCCGGAGCACGCGCACCTGCACGAGAGCAAGCGAGCCGCCTACTACGGAGTCACAGACGACGAGTGTATAAACGCGCTATATCTAACCAGCCGCCTAGAGGGCATCATCCCGGCGATCGAGAGCTCGCACGCGCTAGCGTATCTAGAAAAGCTCTGCCCGAATTTGACGAAAAAAAGCGTCATCGTCGTAAATGTCTCGGGACGCGGCGACAAAGACATAAACACCGTGATGAGCTACGAGAAAGGAAAAATTTATGGCTAAGGTAAAAGACGCGTTCGCGGGCAAAAAAGCAAACATCGGCTACGTCGTGGCGGGATATCCTAGCGTAGAAGCGACGAAGGAGTTTTTATTAAATTTAGACAGCAGCTGCCTGGATCTACTAGAGCTTGGTATCCCATACTCCGATCCACTAGCAGACGGCAAACTCATCGCGCAAGCTAGCTTTGAAACCGCCGCAAAGGGCGTAAATACAGGCACGGTATTTTCCATGCTAGAAGAGTGCAAAGGCAAGATAAATAAACCGGTCGTGTTTTTAGTGTATTTTAACATCGTGTTTGCTTACGGCGTAGAGAATTTTATCGCTCGCTCAAAAGAGGTCGGTATAGCTGGCTTTATCATCCCCGATCTGCCGTTTGAGGAGAGCGAGGAGGTAGCGGGACTGTGCGCTAAATTTGGCCTTGATCTCATCCCGCTAATCAGCGTCACCTCACAAAACCGAGCGGATAAAATTTTAAAATTCGGCTCGGGCTTTATCTACGCGCTCGGCGCTATCGGCGTGAGCGGCTCGCAGCGAGCTAGCGAGGAGAGACTAAAAGCGCTCGTAGAGGATCTAAAAAAAAGAAGTGATCTGCCTGTCGCGGTGGGCTTTGGCGTGAAAAATAAAAACGACGCCGACGAGGTAAAAACCTATGCCGACGGCGCGATAATCGGGACCGAGATAGTAAAGCTCACGGCCAAATTTGAGGGCGAAGAGCTGATAAAGCAAATCAATAAACTTTTTTAAATTTAGCCGCGTTTGCGTTAAATTTAAGTATAATCAAAAAATTTCGTTTAAAGGACGGCGTGATGATGGACGTTGCGGAGCTTGGGATCAAGCATCTGTGCGAGGATACCCTGGGCTACAAGGTAGAGAGCGCAAAGAGCGCGGAAGGCGAATTTTATGGCTCGAGCTTACCGATTTCTAAGAGCAAAGAGGAGTTTCATTTTTATCTTTATTTTAAAAAAGATACGCTAAACCGCTTTGCTAGCGTGCTCCTTGGCGTCGATAAACTAGCCGAAGACGAGCTAAGCGACATCTGCAAAGAGGTGGCAAATCTCGCAATCGGCTACGCTAAAAATCTACTCAACGAACGCGAAGCAAACGCCTATAAACTAGGCACTCCCGAGTATCTAGGTAGGACGAGCTTTCACGTCAAACTAGATGACAAACGCGTCTATAAGATCAAAAATAGAACATTTCAAGTAGGATACAAAAAAGCATGAGCGAAGAACTACAAGAGATAAATGCCGTAGAAACGGCGTTGCAAGGGGTTCAGGAGATGTTGCGAGAGCGCGGCGGGCTTTTTAAAAGCTACGACGAGCTGATGGATATCGGAGTGGATTTTATCTCGGAGCTAGGCACGACGACTATTAGCGTAAAGCAGCTCTTAAAGCTTGAAGTAGGCTCGGTGATCGACCTAGAAAAGCCTGCCGGCGAGAGCGTGGAGCTTTTTATAAACAACCGAATTTTCGGCAAGGGCGAAGTAATGGTCTACGAAAAAAACCTCGCCATCAGGATAAATGAAATCCTCGACTCAAAATCCGTCATCCAGTACTTTAAACGAGAGCAACTATGAGGATTTTCGCGGCGCTTTCGCTGCTTTTCATAGCGCTTTGGGGTTCAAATTTATCCACATATAACGTCTACGAGCGTAGCGACCGCGTCGATATCATGCTTAGCTTTGATGCGCCTTATAGCGGAGCGATCCTGCAAGAGCGCAAGGACGGCGCTATAACCCTACTCTTTAAAGACCTACAAAACGATCAAAATATAGAAAAAAGCGTAAATTCAAGCATACTGCAAGAGCTTTTGTTTGAGCCTAGAGGCCAAAATTTAGCCCTCGTGATAAAAAGCGACACTCAGGTGGCCGTGAGCGCGTCAAAAACCACCGACGGCTTTGGCCTGCGCATACGCGTGACGCCTGAAAATGCGGCAAACTCAGCCGCCGCAACTGTGCTCTCGCCGCAAGAAACTAGAGAAAATATAACCGAAGCGACGAATTTATCCGGCGATCAAAACGCATCAAATTTGACCGCATCTGCTCAAGGTGCTAGCCTAAATTTGGGCGCGCAAAACGGCGACGTAAATTTTATGACGCAGAGTATGAGCGACATGATCGATTATAGATATTACTCGGTTTTGGGCGTTTTGGCGCTACTTTTAGTCGTGCTTTTGGTCATCAAGGCAAAGCTAAAAAATAAGCAAACAATACGAAAAACAAAACGCGAGAACGGCTGGTTTGAGAAGGTAAAAAGCGACGAAGGCGTGGAGATAATCTACGAAAAACCACTTGACGATACGAATAAAGTCGTTCTTTTTCAGCACCTTGATAGACGCTATCTCGTGCTAACGGGTACCTCAAACGTTCTTTTGGATAAATTCGGCGAAGAACAGATGACGAGCGAGCAGGATTTCCAGAGCTTTTTTGAGGAAAATCAAAAAAAGCTAAACGCCTACATCGAAAACCGCCAAACGCTAGACGCGTACAAGGATAAGGCGAGTATAGACTAGATTCGCCTTTTTAAAATTTGATGAAATTTACCGCAAATTTCATCAAATTCCTCCAACAAATTTCACGCAAAACAGATCGCAAAAGTATCCGGCTTGGTCATCTTTTTTATATTTTCCTTTGCCATAAACAGCTCCTTAGCGCCGCAAATTTGCAAAGTGTGGTTAATAAACTCAAACTCCAGCTTCTTATGCGCGCAGTTTGCATCGAGATTTTTAGCAAGCGCAAGGATGAAGCTTAGCCAGCGCACGACGTCTTCGCTCGGTAGCAGGTTTTTAAATCGCTCAAATTCGCTCGAGGTTTTCTTGCCATTTTGTGCGATGATCGCGGCGACTAGACATTTTTGCGCATGCGAAAAGCCGTAGTTTAGGGCATTTAACACAAAAAACGCCGAGCTAGCGTGCTCGCCGTAAAATCCCAAACACTGCGCCACGCTATGCAATCTAGCGGCGACCGCCAGCTCGCTCTCGTATCGCTCCTCAAGCCCATGCAGCGGCTCTAGCGCGGCAAAGAGGTCTTTTGCGTATTTTACGATCATCTTGTTGTCATCTAGCAAAAATCTATCCTGCAAGCTCCTCACACTCGGGTTAAAATTCGGCGGAAATTTACGCGTCGGGCGCAAGATATCGCTCAAAAACACGCCCTCTCTAAAGCCCGCGCCGCTAGTATAGATGTTTTGCGCACCCACAGCATCCACTGCGCCCAAAAATATGAGCGCGCCTTCTCTAATCGTATCGAAGCGATCTTTTTTTATGCCAAATTTCCCAAGCTCCAGCACGCTCGCTCGGGCTAAATTTTCGATGAAGTTTTTGTGGTTTTGAAATTTGTAGGCAAAGTTGTGCACGGTTTTTAGCGGATAGTCTTGCGCCGACATGATGGCCGAAGATATCGCGCGCAGGCTACCGCCGATGGCGACTAGGTTTTTGCTTTTAAAGTTTTTAGGCAAGCTTTTAAATGCCTCTTTGATAAAAGGCGCTGCGGCGTTTAAATTTTTCTTATCGAAAAACAGCTCTTTTAGCCGCACGGTGCCTAAATTTAACGACACGGCATCTATTATCTTGCCGCCGCTAACAAGCGCAAGCTCCGCAGACCCTCCGCCGATATCAAGCGTGACGAACTCCTCTAGGGGTTCTAGCAAATTTAGTGCCGCCACGCCGCCAAACGTCGCTTCATCCTTGCCGCTAACGACCTTTAAATTTATCCCAAGCTCTTTGCGCGCCATACTTATGAGCTCGCCCGCATTCGGAGCGTCACGCAGAGCCGAGGTACCCATAGCGAAAATCTTCGAACATTTGTATTTTTGTGCGATATTTTTAAACTCGCTAAGCGCCTCGCAAGCCTTTTGCATCGACTTTTGGGCTATCTCGCCGCCGTGCTCGTACGCACCCTCGCCCAGACGCACCTTCATCTTAAATTCGCCGATGATGTGAAACGCGTAACGCGAAGTTTTCTCAAAAATCGCCATTCGCATCGAATTTGAGCCTAGATCTATGACGGCGGTTCGTTTTGCCATTTATTTGCCTTTATTATTTTTATTTATCGCTAGAGTGAGGGTTGAGACCGCACCGCTGCGGCCGTCGGTGCGGTTTTTGATAGATACCGAGCCGCCTAGAGCCTGAGCTGCGCCCTTGGCCAAAAATAGCCCGAGTCCCGCTCCGCCCTTATCGCCGAAGCGCTTAAACGGCGCAAAAAGGTCCTTGCTCTCGTCGATGCCGCAGCCCTCGTCTACGACCTCGATGATAAATTCGTTTTCGCTAAGGCGCGAGCGTAGAGTAACCACGGCGCCACGAGGAGAAAATTTGATCGCATTTTGGACGAAATTTTGGATAACGTGCGTTAAAAGCGTCGTTTGTAGCGTCATCTCAAGACTGCTCGGAGCAAAATCGGTCGCAATATCCTTGCCCTCGCCGCGAGCTAAAATTTTAAAATTATTCGCAGATTGATTTAAAAACTCGATGATATCGATGCGCACGGCCTCCTCAAACTGCGCGCCCTCCTGCCGCCCGATCTCCAGGATAGAGCCGATCATTTTGTTCATTTGATTGATGGCTTCGTTGTTGTTTTTGAGCGCTTCGATGTATTTTTCGCTCTCACGTGGTTTTATTAGCGTAACTTCGTTTTTGGTTTTCATCACTGCAAGCGGCGTTTTTAGCTCGTGAGCGACGCCGACGAAAAGCTCCTTTTGATAGAGTACGAACGTCTGAATGCGCTCGATCAAGCGATTTAGGCTTTTGCCTAGCGGCTTAAACTCGGGCGGTAGCTCGTCAAGGCTCACCGCCTGCAAAAATCGCTCGTTTAAATTCGTCATTTTTCTGCTTAAAATTTTGATCGGCACAAGCAGCATCCGCGACAAAAACAGCACGTAAAAAATAATCAGAAGTATCGACGTAGCGTTTACTATGATGATGTCGATTAAAATTTGATCTATAAGTTTACTTTGATGAGTGGTGTCTTTGGTTAGCGCGATACTAATGTCTTCCATATACGGGTAAAATAACGTCAAATGAGTCTTTTGTCCGACTTTTTCAGTTGCAAAATGAGGCGATACGGTCTTGCCCTTTACGAGCTTTGCTTTAGTCGGACTGTCGTTTAGCGTAAAATACTCAAAAGGTTTTTCTATTTTAGATAAATTTGAGCTAGTGGATAAAATTTTAGCTTCGTAAGCTAGCGACTGTGAGATATTTTCGTATATAGTAACCTTGATATACTGATATAAAAGAACGGAGATGATGAGAATTAGCATCGTAGAAGCCGATGCTAATTGCAATATAAACCTATATCTTAGGCTTTTTTGGGAAAGCAAAACCTATACCCGCGTCTTCTGACCGTCTCGATAGTCGAGATATTTAACGGTTTATCCATTTTTTGGCGGATTTGATTGATTGCTACTTCGATTACGTTTGGAGTTACGAGCTCAGGCTCCTCCCAGATCGCGTCTAGTAGCTGCTCTTTGCTGACGATTTGATCGCTGTGGCGCGCAAGGTGAGTTAGTACCTCAAACGGCTTACCTTTTAGCTCGATATCTTGACCTAGATAGGTGATTTTCTCCTCGTCCGGATCGATGATAAGGTCGTCTATCTTGATAACGTTAGTGCCGCCGAAGCGCAGTCTTGCTTCGATTCTAGCCACCAAAACGTCAAAATCAAACGGCTTTTTGATATAGTCGTCCGCACCCGCTCTAAATGCTTTAACTTCGCTATCTTTATCGTCTTTAGCAGATAGTACGACTACTGCGGTGCGCGGGGATTTGTGTTTGATGATGTTGATTAGATCCACGCCGTCGCCGTCAGGCAGCATCCAATCGGTCAAAACCAAATCGTAATTTCTAATACCGATGTAGTATTCGGCATCCTTGAAATTCTCCGAGCTGTCGGTCTGGTAGCCGAACTCTTGCAAGCCCTCGGCGATGGTTTTGTTTAGAGTTACCTCATCTTCAACTATTAAAATTCTCATTTTTTCCCTTCAGTAAAATTTGTTGGGATTGTAGCATAAATTAAGCAAGATTTCAAGATACTTTAAAAAAAATTTAATATTTAAACTCAGCTCTTGCGCCAACCGTCGCATTTTTGGCGATCTCGATTTTTAAAATTTCCATTTTCAAAAAGCTAAGCGAGTTAAATTTTTCCTTCAACTTTTTTGCGCAAATTTCAAGCGAGCTCTCTACGGTGCCAAATTTTTCTTGCGCGTAAATTTCCTCGATCAAATTTATCACTTCCACGTAGTCTATAAACTCGCCGCTTTCAAATTCCGCGCTCACTCTTACCTTTTGCGGCGTCACGCGCTCAAAATCAAGTAACCCGATGATCGTGCTAAATTCGTAGTCTCTGATAATGGTCGTCAAATTACGCGCTTTTCTTGCCCGGTTATTAGGCGTTTGATGTTTGGCAAATGCTTATAAACGACCAAAAACGCGATCAAAAATATCGGCGCATAGGAGTCGATATCAGGGATTTGCGGCTGAAGCGCAAAAGTCGCTACGATAAACGCCACAAGCGCGGCTAGCGAGGCTAGCGAGGAGATCTTAAGCAGCTTGCCCACGACAAACCAAACCCCAAGCGCGATAGCGATCTCAAGCGGCAAAAAGACCGCTAAAACGCCAGCCCCCGTGGCTATGCCCTTACCGCCTTCAAATTTCAAAAACGGCGAATAGCAGTGACCAAGCACCGAAAGTACCGCCATCGCCCAAAGCGTCGCAGGAGCAAGGCCTAAAAATTTCGCAATCAGTATCGGCAAAACGCCCTTTAAAACGTCGCAAACGATGGTTAAAATCGCGATTTTTTTAGCGAGTTTGGGATCTTTTTGCTTTAGCACGCGCAAGACGTTGGTCGCGCCGATACTGCCGCTGCCTTCGCTTCTGATGTTTACTCCGCCAAAGATATAAGCCAAAATCACGCCCGAGGGGATACCACCTAGCAGATACGCCGCGGCGTAAGCTATTAAATTTTCGTTCATCTTTTATCCTGATTTTTGTTTCGATTTCGCAATATTAATTAAATTCGGCTGATTTTTTGATAAATCGGTCGTTTTAAAGGGCGACAAATTTGTAAATTTTGCTAGCCGAGACCCGCACCTTTAAGGTACGACACAGCTTTGCTGACGCAAAGCGTCGCGGGTTTTTGAGTCCAAATTTGAATATAAAAGGATAAGGTGCAGGATTTTTGCGTTTAGACGAGGCGGATTCAAATTTTACAACGGGAGCTACCTGGTCGGTAGTGACCGAGTAAAATTTAAATCCAACGAAGTATAAACCAAAAAGACTAGCCACTATTTCCAAAGAAGATAGAGCTTTTCGTCGTATATATCGCTACCCTTCGGACTAACCTCCACCTCTGTCACTTCCACGTTTTGCACATCGTTTTTGGCTTTTAGCTCGCTGGCGTCTTCTTCAAATTTCGCCATCAGCTCCTCGATCTGCGCGTTTAGCTGGGCGACTTCTTGCTCGCTTAGTTTCACGTCGCTGCGCTCTTTTAGCACGCTGTTTGCCGAGCGCGCGGAGGTCGCGACCTTGCCGATGTTGCCACTACTTAGCAGCCCTTTGCCAAAAATCGCGCCCAAAATGCTCGCGCCCACCGAGATCGCCGTCTCGATGCCTTTGCTTTTAAAGTCTCGCTGCTCTTTTTCCAGCTTTGCGACTGAGCGGTTTAGCTTCTCTTCTAGCCGAGCTTTTTGCTTGTCGAATTCCGCCGTGAGCTTAGCCGTTTGTGCCTCTAAAATTTCGTTGCATTTATCGGCCAAACGGACGTAAAACTCCTCCTTGCTCTCACCCGGCGCCGAGCTTAAATTTAATGCACTAAAGAGCCTAAGCTTGTAGTTTCTATAGATAAATTCTTTGAAATTTTTGGTTAGATCTTTGAAATTTTTAGCCCCCGCGACAAAGCCCGGTAGCGGCGCGTAGGAGAGCTTGAAATTTGGCTCCGAAACTGCGGTAAAATGCATATTTTCGCTAGCTTCGCTCCAGTCGGCGCTTTTTTGAGCTTCATCCAGCCTTAGCGTGAAATTTACCTCGCGAACCTCGTCAAGCCCCTTTTTAGCGTCATAAAATCGCACTTTGGCTTCACCGTAAAGATATCCCTCCAGCTCGCCGCCCTCCTGCAAATTTGAGCTTGCGGCGTAAAGTTGAGCGATATCGGGCGACAGAACCGGTTTGGCGGCGAAATTTGAGCTTTTTGCCAGGCTTGACCCGCTCTTTTGCTCTTTCATCAAATTTGAAATTTGCTCGCGGCTAAGCGGTCCTTTTAGGTAGCTCAGGGCCCAGCGCGTCGAGATGACGGATAGCCCGTCCTCGTGGATGTTTTTTAGTAGGAAGTTGCGCTTTTGCAAATTTGAGATGAGATTTTCTATCTCGCCTTTATCCATCGCAGAGCCCGCAAGCCCCGTCATACCGTCGATCACGCGCGCTTTGTCCTGCGCGGTTTGCAAGCGCCCGATGAACCACGTGCCGATGTTGCTAAGGCCTTTGTAGTCTAGATCGACCGGGTTTTGAGTGCTCAGTATCACGCCAAGGCCGTGCGCGCGGGCTTGCTTGAGTAGAGTTAGCATCGGGGTTTTAGACGGCGGGTTGCCGTTTGGCGGGAAAAATCCGAAAATCTCGTCCATATAAAGCACCGCGCGAAGCGAGCTCGTACCCTCGGTCTTGCGCATCCACGCGATGATCTCGTTTAGTAGCAGCGTCACGAAAAACATTCTCTCGCCGTCTTTTAGATGCGAGATCGTAAAGATATTGCACTTTGCCTTGCCGTTTGCGTTAAAAAGCATCTTTGAGATGTCTAGCCGCTCGCCGCTTAGCCACGCGCGAAAATCTGGACTTGCAAGTAGCGTGTTGATCTTGACCGCTAGTTTCATACGCTCGGAGCTCGGGTAAAATTTCTCCACGTCAAATACGCCGATCTTAGCAAACGGAGGCGTCGCGATAAAGCCGATGAGCTCCTCTAGGCTCACGTCCGCGCCCTGGCCAAATTTATCGATAAAAATGTTTGAGATGAGCAGGTGTTCTTTTGAGTTTACGTCGTTTTCTATGCCAACGAGCGAGAGCACGGAGCTAGCCAGAGAGCCGACGTACTCGCTAAACTCCTCGCTGCCTACGTCTAAACTCGGACGGGCAAAATCCCCGAGCAGCGCCACGCCGACGCCGCTACTGCTCTTTGGAGTGTAAATTTTTAGCTCGGCGCTATCTTTAAAAAGTCCCACGCGCTCTAAACTTTGAAACGAGCCTTCGATGCCTTTTGTCCACGTCTGCGCTTCGCTAGCGGCAAATTCATCCACGCTCATGCCTTTATTTTGCGCCTCGTTTTCATCGACGTACGGCGCAAAATCCTGCGCGCGCATCTGCGGGAAGGCCAAGGCAAGGTTTGTCATATCGCCCTTTGGATCGATGATAAAGGTCGGGATGTTGTCGATGCAGGCTTCTTCTAGGATGCCGATACCAAGGCCGGTTTTACCGCTACCGGTCATGCCGATGATGGCCGCGTGCGTCGTAAGGTCTTTGTTTTTATAAAAAAACGGCTCTTTGTCTTTGAGTCCGACGTAAAATAGCTTTAAATTTTCTTGGATGGTTTTCATGTGCTTCCTTGTAAATTTTGGGCTATTTTACTGATTTTTGATTAAATTTCGGGTGAAGCTACGGGGTAAATTTAAAATCGAAGCGGGTAAAATTTAAAAAAGGCAAGCACAAAGCTCGCCTTTTAGTTTTGCGTTAAATTTATTGGTAGGTTTTTAGCTGTTCGTTTAGCTCTTCGAGCGTCTCTTTTACGCGTCTTTTGGTAAATTTCGCGATATCTTCGCCTGCACCGTCTTTATCGGCTAGCTGACAACAGTATCTCATCGCGCCTTTGTATCTTAAAGCAGCGACTAATTTTAAATCCGTATCTATGTCTATGTTTTTATGAGAACCGCTTGCCTCGTCTAATATACATAGCTTAAATTTGGCGTTTATAGACTCGCCCTCTTTAAACCCGCCGTCATCTAAACTAACGACGGCAAGACCGCCCCTTGAGATATCGTATAGGTTGCCCTGTATTTCGCTACCGTTTTGCGTCAAGATTACCTTAGTATAGCGATCGGGATAAACGCGCTGATGTTTTCTTAAATTTGCATGTAAATTTTGCATATACGTGAAATTTTGTAGCGTTACGGTCAAATTTGCAAGGTCAAAGCCGACGATATCAGCCCTTAAATTTTCGGAAAAATATTCATCGCGTACGACATAGGCGTTTTTTTCCTCTTTCATGGCCAAAATTTGCTCTAGCGTTACTTTACAGACGACGCTATCATCCTCTGCGTGCTCTATTTCGCCCATACACTCGACTTTTACGCCGTTGTAAAGATTTAAAAAGTGCACCTGACGGTTATCTTTTAACACTTTAGCAAATACATTTACAGCGTCCTCGCGCATAAAAGAGCTATCGTTATAGATATTATTCATTTGAAATTTGATTCCTTCCGAATAAATTTAAATTTTAAGTTAGATTATAGTAAAAAATCCTTATTTTTTTATTTAATTATTGATATTTTATATTGAATTTTATGATATTTTTAATGTAGATAAACTAAGAAAAAGGGCGAGAGCTCGCCCTTAAATTTGGATGATTATAGTTTGTCTGCGTTGTGAGATAGGTAGTCTGCGACGCCTGCGGTATCAGCTTTCATGCCTTTATCGCCTTTGTTCCAGCCGGCAGGGCAAACCTCTCCGTTCTCGTTCGTAAATAGCATGGTATCTACCATTCTTATCATCTCGTCGATGTTTCTGCCAAGCGGAAGGTCGTTGATAACCGCATGGCGAACGGTGCCGTCTTTATCAAGTAAGAAGCTACCGCGAAGAGCGACGCCAGCGTCTTCTAAAAGTACGTCAAAACCGCGAGCGATAGACTTCGTCATATCAGCTACTAGCGGGAAGCGAACTTGGCCGATACCGCCCTTGTTTACCGGAGTTTCTTTCCACGCAAAGTGAGAGAATTGGTTATCTGTCGAAACGCCGATAACTTCGATACCGCGAGCTTTAAACTCATCGTATCTTTTATCAAACGCGATGATCTCGCTAGGGCAAACAAATGTAAAGTCCATAGGGTAGAAAAATACTACTGCGCCCTTCTCGCCGATATTTTTATATAGGTTGAAATCATTTACGATCTGATTGCTTCCTAAAACCGCTGCAGCTGTAAAATCAGGTGCTTTTTTTGTTACTAACATTTTTTCTCCTTAATAATTTTTATTTGTAGCGAAATTATATCATCTAAAGATTAAAAAGAGCTAAAAATTTAACGTTTTCGTTTTAAAATTTAACACAAAAATTTAATATCAAATTTACTTAGTTTTTGATATTCTTGCGAAAATTTTGACCAAAAAGGATAAAAAATGGCAGTAAAAATAACAGACATCTGCATAAGCTGCGGCTCATGCATCGACGAGTGTCCGACGAGCGCTATCGTAGACGACGCGGATAACCCGACTGGCGAGGACGCATACTACGTCTATGCCGATAAATGCGTCGAGTGCGTAGGATTTAACGACGAGCCTGCATGCGCCTCAGCCTGCCCAACCGACGGCTGCATCGTTTGGGACGCTCCTTATGCAGGACAGCCGTCTCGCACCGAGATAACCGCCGATATGAGGACTGGCGCCACGGCCGTCATCTCGTAAACTCCGCACTTAAGCCCTTTTGCGGGGCTTATTTTGAAATTTAATTTTTTTTTGATATAATCACCGCCTTATAAAAACCACAAAAAGGAAATTTTATGCAGCAAACGCTTTCTATTATTAAGCCTGATGCCGTAAAAAAGGGCGTTATCGGAAAAATCGTGGATAGATTCGAAAGCAACGGACTAAGAATCGCCGCTATGAAAAAAGTCAAACTAAGCACATGCGACGCAAAAGCTTTCTATGCAGTTCACAAAGACAGACCTTTCTTCAACGATTTGGTTGATTTTATGGTGAGCGGACCGGTCGTAGTTATGGTTCTTGAGGGCGACGATGCGGTAGCTAAAAATCGCGATCTAATGGGCGCAACAAACCCAAAAGAAGCAAAACCTGGCACTATTAGAGCCGACTTTGCAGAGAGCATCGACGCAAATGCCGTTCACGGTAGCGACAGCCTAGAAAACGCTAAAAACGAGATCGCATTTTTCTTTGCAACAAGAGAAATTTGCTAAATTTAGGTTAAATTTTGAAAATATCTTTCGCCAAAATCACAAATAATCAAATGCCGTTCGAGCTAAACTCGGACGGGCTAAATTTTAACGGCGAACTCAAAAGAATAAACCAAAATTTAGTTAGTTGCAAAGGTAATATCGTAGGCGAGATAGCTCACAACTGCGACCGATGCGGCGAAGATATAAATTTAAAGCTTGATGAAGACGTAAATTTAATATTAAGCGACGGAATTTATAAAGATAAAGAAGAAAACCTCGACGATGTAGTCGAGTTTTTCGACGGTTTTATAAATTTAGAAGAAGTATTGACAAGCGAAATAGAAGCTTTTAAAAGCGATTATTTTTATTGTGATAAATGTAAAAATCTATAAATATAAAGGAGAATAAAATGGCAGTACCTAAACGAAGAGTAAGTCATACTCGCGCGGCAAAGAGAAGAACGCACTACAAAGTAACGCTTCCGGTTCCCGTAAAAGATAAAGACGGCTCATGGAAAATGCCTCACCGCGTAAATAAAACTACCGGAGAGTATTAATACAAATGACCAGCATTTGCATTGACGCGATGGGCGGCGACTTCGGTCCGCAACCTATTATCGGCGGCGTGATCGAGGCTTTAAAAGAAGTAAAATTCGAAGCCGTTTTGGTAGGCGATACGAAAATTTTAGAAAGCCTCGTTCCGCAAAATTTAAAACAATACGTAAAATTTATTCAGGCCGACGAGGTCGTTTCTATGGGCGACGGCGCCACCGATGCGTTAAAGCGAAAAGAAAGTAGTATTTTTAAGGCTATCGAGCTACTTAAAAATAAACAAACTATGGCCGTAGTTTCGGCGGGACACAGCGGAGCTACGATGAGTCTTGCGACGCTTCGAGTCGGGCGACTAAAAAACGTCTCTCGTCCGGCGATAGCGACGCTGATGCCAAACGTAACCGGCGGCAATACGTTAGTTTTGGACGTCGGCGCAAACGTAGACTGCAGGCCCGAGCATCTATTTCAATTTGCGATAATGGGCGAAGCTTACGCAAAAGAGATTTTAAAAATAAAATCCCCCAAACTAGGACTTTTGTCTAACGGTGAAGAGAGCAGTAAAGGCAACGAGGCGACGAAAGAAGCCTTTGAAATGATCTCAAAACTCGACAGCTTCGTGGGTAACGCCGAAGGAAATCAAGTCTTTGACGGAAGCGTCGATGTCGTTATTTGCGATGGATTCGTCGGAAATATCCTACTAAAAACAAGCGAAGGCGTAGCCGACGCTATAACAAAAATCATCAAAAAACACGTTAAAAAATCCCCGGTCGCTATAGCAGGCTCGCTTCTCATGAAAAAAGTTTTTAAAACTCTAAAACAGCAAGTCGATTATGACGAATACGGCGGCGCGCCGCTACTTGGCGTGAACGGCTGCGTCATAATAAGCCACGGTAAAAGCACACCAAAAGCTATCAAAAATGCGATATTTCAAGCTCTAAAATTCGCAAACTCCGATATAAATAAAGTCATTGAAGACGAGCTTTCGCACTTCGCAAAATGAAATTACAAAGAAAAATTTAATGCCAAAAGCCTCGCTAATATCCATAGCCGCATATGCTCCGCCTAAAATTTTAACAAATTTCGACCTTGAAAAAATGGTGGAAACCAACGACGAATGGATAGTTAAACGTACCGGCATCAGCCAAAGACGCATAGCGCAGAATGAAGATACGAGCGATCTTGGCACGAAAGCGGCAAAAATAGCGCTTGAAAGAGCAAATTTGACCGCAAAAGATATCGACGCGGTTATCTGCGCGACTATCTCGCCCGATCACTTTTGTATGCCTTCGACGGCGTGCAAGATCGCTAAAAATTTAGGTATAAATGCCATTACGGCATTTGACATAAGCGCGGCGTGTACGGGTTTTATTTATCTGCTCGAGCTTGCAAAATCGCTAATTGAAAGCGGAAGCAAAAAAAACGTATTGATAATCGGAGCCGAAAAGCTAAGTAAAATCGTAGATTGGACCGATAGAACGACTTGCATACTATTTGGCGACGGAGCAGGTGCCGCGGTCGTAAGCGCAGCCGAAGAAAACGAGATCATCGACGTTCACACCGCAGCCGACGGCAACTACGCGAACCTACTCATAACGCCAGGTGGCGAAGAGAAATTTATCAAGATGTCGGGCAACGAAGTCTTTAAAATCGCCGTCCAGACGCTAACCAAAGACGTCGTAGATATCCTGGAAAAAAATCAAATTTCAAGCGATAAAATCGATCTTTTTATACCTCATCAGGCAAATTTACGCATCATTGAAGCAGTCAAGCAACGCTTAAATTTTACAAACGAGCAGTGCGTCGTAACAGTTGGAAAATACGGCAACACAAGCTCAGCTTCCATACCTATGGCGATGAATGACGCATACGAAGCGGGCAGACTTAAAAAAGGCGATTTGCTTTTACTGGACGCATTCGGTGGCGGCTTTACTTGGGGTTCGGCTCTACTTAAATTTGGCGGCAAAACCGCAAATAATTTTTAATCTCGCAGTTAAAATTTAAATCTTACGCTTAAATTTATCAAAACCAAAAATCGATTCCATAATCCTTAGTATAACCACCGCATAGCTTACGATCGACCGATTACACTTGACAAAAAAGCTAAATTTAGCTCGGCAGAGGTATAATACAAGAAATCACGGAAGGCAAAAAATGGTAGTCAGTAAAATCTACGAAATCAACTCTTGCGACGATATGGAGCTGGGTGTTAAACGCTCTACGAAATTAAACTTCAAACTGTGCCACGATGACGATAAGCCGGTTAACGCCATAGTTTTTATAGTGCCTGGATGCGGCGGCGACGTCGATAAAGCATATAGAGACCACCTAGCCGAATTTACGGCGAGA
>NZ_CALINL010000009.1 GCF_938045225.1 uncultured Campylobacter sp. | reverse complement strand
GATGTGCTGTGATTTTGGTGAGTCACGACCGCGCCTTTATCAATAATGTAACGAATCGCACGCTAGAGATTTCTTGTGGCAAAGTGGTGGACTATCGTGTGTCGTACGATGAGTATGTGCAGCTCCGTGCTGAACGCAGAGAGAGCCAGCTCCGTGCTTATGAAAATCAGCAGAAAGAAATTGCGGATTTGAAGGATTTCATCGAAAGATTCCGTTATAAGCCTACCAAAGCTGTGCAGGTGCAGAGCCGTATCAAACAGTTGGAAAAAATAATTCCCATTGAGATTGATGAAATTGACACTTCGCGCCTTCATCTTAAATTTAGTTTCAAATTTTAAAATTACCCAAATAAAGTAAAGCAGGAAAAACCATGAAAATCCTAAAATTTCTATTTTTACTCCCGCTTCTAGCCATCGGTGCGCAAGCTCTAGAGCCAAAAATCGTAATGAAGCCCGAAGCGAGCCTAAAAAACGGGCTTTACTACGTAAAAGGTAGGCTCTACGATGGCACGCTAAAGATGCTGCGCTACAGCGTTGAGGACCTATATGACGTAAATGCGATGGGCATGGTCTATCCGAGGCTAAAACCGCTGCCGCCCACGCTTATACGCGAGATAGACGTGCAGGGCGGCACGGCGGTGCGATATCGAGACTATTTTGACGGCAGAGACAAGCCCTCAAACGAATACCCCCTAAAAAACGGCGTCCGCGATGGTACGGCTAAGCACTACCACGCAGATAGCGGCGCTCTGATGGGCGAGAGCGAATACAAAGCGGGTGTGCGCGACGGGCGCTACCGCCGCTACTACTTTGACGAGGGCGGCGCGTTAAAGCAGGAGGGCGTTTTCAAGGCGGACAAGCGAGAGGGCGTATTTACTGACTATTACGTTAGCGGCGAGGTTAGCGCACGCAGCCCATATGTCGGCGGGCTACGAAACGGCGAGGACGTAGACTACTACAAAAGCGGTAAAATCCGCGGCGTGCGAACCTATAAAAACGATAAGCGAGAAGGCGCGGAAAAATGGTACTACGAAAGCGGCGCCGTGGAGGAGACGGGCGAATATAAAAACGACCGCAAAAACGGCGTTTGGAAACGATTTTACGAAAATGGTAAAACGCGAGTGGTAGAAAATTACAAAGATGGCGAAAAGGACGGCGTCGCGCGCGAATACTACCCAAGCGGCAAGCTCAGAGGCGAATACGAGTACAAAGACGGCCGCCAAATAGGCGCGGGGCTGGACTACTACGAGAGCGGAGCGCTGGCCGCAAAGGTGATGTTTAAAAACGGACGCTATCATGGACTATACGAGGAGTATCACGAAAACGGCGCGCTAAAGGCCAAAGTGACGTTTGAGGACGGGCTGGAGGTCGGCACGGCGAAACACTACTATGCAAACGGCAAACTCGAAGCCGAGGGGGAGTTTGAGCGCGGTAGGCTCGTGCGTGCTAAAAAATACGACAAAGCAGGCAAACTAATCAGCGACAAGTCTGATAAAAACGGACTGCCGAGGGAGTGAGCTTGGCTAAAATTTAAATTTGAGCGGAGCCAAATTTGATCTATACGGCTTAAATTTGACGCTTTGGTCGAGTTTGGCATTTTTTAATTTTAAATGCATGCGAGGCGTTAATTTTGGTTCAAACCCTGCTTTATTAGTATAAAACTTTAATAAAAATCAAAGTTACATAAAATAATACCGTTCAAAAAAAATTAAAAAATAATTTTTATTTTAGCTTAATATATCAATATTTGTAGTAAAATTTGCTCTAGATTTAATACACAAAAACACTAAAAAGGAGCAAAATATGGCTGTTGCAGGGATTATTATCGGCACGGTGGTGCTGTTTATCGTGGGCTGGGCGATAGTGCGGGGCAAGTACGCGCCGCTCGTGCTTTTTCTTTCGGGCGTTTTTATGTTGATCTGCTCAGTCGCGCTGGGCACGGGGAATTTTATGCCCAAACAGGCCGTAGCGACGGGCAACGCCTACCTAAACATCATCGAATTTATCCGATATATGTTCTCAAACAGATTTGCAAATTTGGGCCTTATCATCATGTTTATGGTGGGCTTTGCGAGCTATATGACGCATATCGGGGCGAACCACGCTTTCGTCTCTATCGCTACGAAGCGCTTTGCTAGGATCAAAAACCCATACGTCATGGTATTCGTCGCATTTGCGGTGGCTAAGCTCATCAGCATGGTTATCACTAGCGCGGTGGGGCTTGGCGTGCTATGTCTTGCGCTGCTAGGACCCGTGCTCATCTCGCTTGGACTAAACAAGCTCACCGTAGGCTCGATCTGCGCGATGTCTGGAGCCGCCTCGATGGTGCTCATCGGCGCATCGACGGCCGCTGCGGCGAAGGCCACGCAACTTAGCATTTTAGATTATGTTTTCGTCTATAAGATCCCGGCCGCGCTTCCGACTTCGATCGTGATGGGTATCGCGCTCGTTTTTTGGAACAGGTATCTGGATAAAAAAGAGGGCTGGGTATGCAGCGAGCACGTGGGCGAAGTGATGGAATTTGACGGAGCGGTGCAAAATCCGCAGACCGCCGCGCCTAAAATTTACGCGATACTGCCGTTTTTACCGATGATTTTGGTGGTCGTATTTTCGCAGTACTGCATCGCCTCTATCAAGCTTGATATCTCGGCGATCATCATCCTTTCAGTCGTCATTGCGATGCTTTTTGAGGCGGTTAGGCATAGGTTTAAATTTGACCTGATCGCCGAAGGGGTCAAGGTATTTTTCCAAGCGATGGGCAAGAGCCTAAGCGGCGTCGTTATCCTTATCATCGCGGCCGGTATATTTGCCGAAGGCTTTAAGGCGCTAGGAATGCTAGATAGCATCGTAAAACTCGCAAATTCGCTAGGATTTGGCGGCTTTGGCATGTCGGTGCTTTTCGTCGTCATCACGACGCTAGTTACGATCATCTCGGGCTCAAACGGCGCGAGCTTCTACCCACTCATCGAGATGGTGCCGCATATCGCCGCTAAGCTAAACGTGAGCTCGGTTATGCTCGTGCTACCGATGCATCAGGCTTCCACTATCGCTCGCCCTCTCTCGCCCGTAGCTGGCGTGGTCGTCGCGATAGCAGGCATGCTAAAGTGCAGTCCGCTCGATATCGTCAAGCGCTGCAGCGTGCCGGCGGTCCTAGGTCTAGTTAGTCACCATATTTTCGTATTTTTACTCTCTTTGTGAGGCGCGAAATGCAGCTTCCAAGATGGACGTTTGAGGACGCGTACGGCGACTTTGACGATGCGAGATTTACGGACGCGCTGTCAAATTTGGACGAAATTTTAGGCGAGATAGAGAGGCTGCTAGGCTCTGGCGGCGAGTTAAATTTGCTGATAAACGCGTACGAGCGCGGCTTTGAGGAGGCAAACTCCTTGCTCGCGTTTTGCCGCTGCAAATCAAGCGACGATACCAAAGATGAGCGAGCAGGCGCGGCCGAGGCGAAAATCAGGGAAAAGTTTTTGCGTCTTGAGCGGACGAAAGAGATCATTTTTGAAAAGATAGACGAGCTAGATCCCGCTGATACCGCGCTCCAAACACAGGAGTTTGCGCGGATAAAATTTCTCTACGACGAGCGCAAAAACAGCTGGCGGGCAAAATTTGACGCAAAAGAACGTAAAATTTACGAGGACGCGGCGGCTAGCAGTTTCGCTCCGCTTTACGGCGTATTTAGGCATCTAAACAACCTCATCGCCGTGCAGGCTAGTGATAAAAACGGCGTAAAAAGCGTCTACAATCTCTCAAAATGCGCGGGCGTTTTAAAGGGTTCGCCTGATGCCGCGCTACGAAAGAGCGTGTTTGAGGGGCTGGCGGAGCACTACGCTAGGCACGCGAGCCTATACGCCGACGTTTTAAATTTACTTCAGGGCTTTAGGCTAGGTGAATTCAGGGCGGCGGGGACGGATATCCTCATGCCTAGCCTGCAGCAAAATAAAATCAGCGAGCAGGCCGTAACGGCGATGTTTGCGGCGCTAGATCAGAGATCAGGCAAGATCAGGGAGTGCGTGAGCCTACGCGCGAAGTATTTTCCGCAGGGCAAAATTTACGCCCGCGATCTACTCGCGCCGTCTCCTTTTGCTAGCTCGGAGGAGATCACTTACGAGCGGGCGATAGAGACGATCTGTGCGGCTCTAGGCGAGGTTAGCGGGGAGATACCTGAGTTTATCAAAATGATGCTAGATAAAAACTGGATCGAGGCGCAGGTGCGCGAAAACAAAGCAGGCGGCGCATTTTATACGAGATTTGATAAATTTCGGCAGCCGCGCATTTTTTCTAGCTACATGGGCACGCAGGCGCATATGATCCAGCAGGCGCACGAGCTCGGACACGCGTGGCACTACTGGATCATGCGCGATCTGCCCGCGCTGCACACGCAGTTTCCTATGACGCTGGCGGAGGCTGCGAGCACCTTTAACGAAGCCGTGCTGCGAAACTATCTGCGTAAAAACAGCTCGGATAAAAATTTGCTCTTTGACATCTTGTGGCAGGAGCTAAAATCGGCGGCAAATTTCATGCTACACATCGGCGTGCGGTTTGATTTTGAGATCGCTTTTTTAAAGGCTAGGCAAAAGGGCGCGGTCGGCGTGGCGCAGATAGAAGAGCTCATGCAAAAGGCGTGGCGAGGACGCTACGGCGATACGACGCAGGATGCGGAGGGCTTTTTGCCGTACTTTAAGCTACATTTTTACAAGACCGATCAATACATCTACAACTACCCCTACACCGTCGGCTACCTGCTTTCGCAGTTTTTGCTGGACGAGTTTACGCGCTCGGGCGATAAATTTATCAGCGCGTACAAGGCGTTTTTGCGCGAGTGCGGCGTGATGAGCGTCGAAGCTTTGCTGCAAAAGCACTTCGGCAAGGACGCGCGAACGCTGGAGTTTTGGCTTGAGTGCGTCGATAATGCGCTAATTTACGCAGACGAGTTTAAGCGGCTCGAGGAGCAGATGGGTTTTGATAAGACGGCAAAGTCGGACGGGTAAATTTGAACCCAAATTTGATTTATCTTCTGCTAAATTTAAGAGCAAAAACGTTGAGCATTTTTGCTCTTGTCGCCTATTCGTCAAATTTGATCGCCGTTTCTTGATCCTAAAAGATAATTTTAGCAGTCAAATTTAAAACTCCCTCGCAAAATTTGGTAGGCGTTACAAATTTGCACTTAACTGATAACAACTATCATAACTAAGCTATTTTTTAGCTAATCTATTTTATAATAATCACAATCAAATAAACAGGAGTCCAAAATGTCAGTTTTAGTTATCGGAGCCGACGAGATAACGCCTATAAAAGCAGTCCTAAAAGACCTCGGCGCAGAAGCGATCGAGCACTGGGACGCGCGTAACGAAAACCGCGTAAATCGCAAACCGATCCCGCAAGATACCGAGTGCGTCGTGATGTTAACCAGTTTTTTAAACCACAACACGATGAAAACGATAAAAAACCAAGCCAAAAAGCGCAATATCCCGATCGTCTGCGCCAAAAGAAGCGTCAGCTGCGTGTTTAGCGAGTATTGCAAAGTCTTTGGGCTAGATAAGGAATTTGGATGCTGCAAGGTAAAAGACTAATAGATGAAATTCGGCTTTTTATCAGGTATTGGAGAAATAACTCCAAGTATTTTTTTAGGGCTTGACGCGGTAAATAAAGCCCGAATTTTTATAAATTTATACAACTGTTGCGCAGGTCGCGAGCTAAAAATCCCTCTAGTTTATGCGTATTCGGGCTTAAATTTGGAGGAAATTTTTCTAAAGCGCATCGAAGATCTGTGTGCTTTTAAAAATCCTAGCCGAAGTAAAATTTCAAGCTTTTGTATCGCCTCAAACGCCGTTATCTGCGCCTACAAATCAGGCAAATTTGACGCCGTCCCGCCGCTAGCTGTCTCACCCAAGCACCCGGCCGCGAGGCTTATACTCATGCTAAAATCCCAAAACGGAATATGTTTTGACGCAGACATAATGTTTTCTCAGTTTGTTTATGATAAAATACGCGCCAAACATTTTGATAAAAACGTTTATTTTCAAGACGGGATTATCTTTGCAGAGCAGGGCGGGCGCAAGCTTTTCGGCGTTATGCCTTGCTTTAAAGAGATAACAAAAGAGCGGTTTCATCTGGCTAACTGCGAGATCGCTAGGGGCTTTGAGGCGCTTAACGGCGGGGAGTTTGACAGGATGTTTATCGTAGCTCCGAGAAATGCGAATTTCTCGCGCTACATCGAGGTAAGACGGGAGTGCGGACGCGGCGGATTGCTGCGACTGGTGCCCTACACGATAAGTCATCATATTTTTTAAAGGAAATTTAAATGATAGGTATCATTTTTGGAAGCAGTATGGGAAATACTGAAGAGGCGGCGAGCTTTTTAGCCGAGAATTTAGGGCTAGAAAACGAGCTTTTAAACGTAGCAAACTGCGACGCGACTAAACTAAACGGCTTTGACAAGCTGATTTTGGGCGTTTCAACCTGGGGTACGGGCGACTTGCAAGACGACTGGGACGCGTTTGATTTTGGCGGACTAAAGCTTAGCGGAAAGACAGTCGCGATATTTGGCACGGGCGATGCCGAGAGCTATGCAGATAGCTTTTGCGGCGCGATGGGCAAGCTATACGACGAGGTCGTAAAAGCTGGCGCAAACGTCGTTGGCGCAGTATCTGTGGATGGATATAAATTTGACGAATCAGAAGCCGTAAGAGACGGTAAATTCGTCGGTCTGCCACTTGATGCGGACAACGAAAGCGAAAAAACCGAGCCTAGAATCAGCGCTTGGATAGAGCAGATCAAACCTCATTTTGCTTAAAATTTAATACTTTTAGTCGGGCTTTTTGCCCGATTTTTAACCCCAAACAAACTCAATCTAATCACTAAAATCGAATCTTTTAAATTTCAGTTTTCTTTAAAATCTTAAAGGTAGAATTAAATTTATTTTTTAAATTTAGGAGAAAATATGGCGTATCAAGAGGAGTATTGGCAAAACTTTTACGAAAAGGCATGGGCGACAAGGGCTAAATTTATGGATGAGTGCCTAAAAAATGGACTCAATAGCTATCAAGCCGTAAAAATGCTGGAAAAAAAAGAGCGGCTAAGTGAGCTAAGTTTGGATAACGTTACAAACGAAATGGTTTGGGAGAAGCGAAAGCTTTTTAGCACGAATGTTTTAAGATTCGTCGAAATCCCGATTGCCAGGCTTAGCACTAGACAGGGGGCTGAGCTAATCGTACCTTTTCACTCGTCGTTTAACTTTTACGATATGCTGATCGATATCATCGACGAGACGGGGCCTTACGATAGTATTGTAGAGCTTGGCTGCGGATACGGTCGAAATTTGATTGAAATTTTTTATAGAGGCGGGCCGACGGATGTGCGGTATTTTGGCGGAGAATTTACGCAAAGCGGCGTGGAAATCGCTAGCAAACTAGCAGCTGCGACGCCTAAAATGAATGCTAAGTTTTTCCATTTTAATCACCTAGAGCCTAGTCTTGAAGGGTTGGATTTAGGTAAAAAGGCCTTTGTTTTTACCTGCCACTCTATCGAGCAGGTTAAAGAGATCCCGCCGCAATGGTTTGACGTAGTGGCAAATGCCGCCGACTTCGTGCGCTGCGCTCATCTAGAGCCGTTTGGATTCCAGATAGAAGGAGCGAACGACGCCGTTAGCACGAGACAAAGAGAATTTTTTAAAGCCCAAGGCTAAATTTTGCCGAGACTTTCTTTAATGCTGCAAGACGAAACGTTATCGCTATAGACGATGCGATCGCCGATATCGGACTCTCTCAAGATCCGATGAATCCAGGCTCGCTAGCATTTTGGCATACGAATAAGTAGATGATCGGCTAAAAATTAACCAAAGCTACCGCTCTTATGGTTGCGTTTTTTGGCTATCGGCTTAGTAAATTTGCATAAATGCAAATTTAAATCAAGCCGTGGCTAATAAAAATTTAGCTAAAATCACGCCGAATTTATGTTAAAAATAAGGAGAAAATATGCCTCTACTAGATAGTTTTTGCGTCGATCACGTGAGGATGAACGCGCCCGGCGTGCGCCTAGCAAAGACGATGAAAACGCCAAAAGGCGACGATATAAGCGTGTTTGATTTGCGTTTTTGCAAGCCGAACGAAGAAATTTTGCCAGAAAAAGGCATCCATACGCTGGAGCACCTATTTGCGGGCTTTATGCGAGATCATCTAAACGGCAAGGGCGTTGAAATCATCGATATCTCGCCGATGGGCTGCAGAACGGGCTTTTATATGAGCGTGATCGGCGTGCCGAGCGAGGAGGCGGTCAAGGCCGCGTGGACGGCGTCGATGAAGGATATCCTGGGCGTCAAAAGTCAAGAAGACATCCCCGAGCTAAACAAGTATCAGTGCGGCACGTATAAAATGCATTCGCTTGATGAGGCGCATGCGATCGCGAGTAAAATTTTAGAGCGCGGACTAATCACGATAAACAACGAGCAAATCGCGCTAGACGTCGCTGCGATGGGGCTTAAAAAGCACTGATCGCTCTTTAAATTTAGCCACCGCTCGTGCGGCTTTTGCTCTCGCGGCAAATTTGGGCAAAGCTCAAATTCGGCCCGGTTTGCCGCGCTATTACTTCAAATTTTACTCTTTTAATATACAAAATCCGCTTCGTAATAAAATATAACGATGTAATTTTAAGCCGTAAATTTATAAAATTACATTAATAATTTTTCTTAAGGAAGTGCGATGAAAAGTTTTAAATTCGTTTTGATCGCGGCCTGTGCGGCGGCGATAGGCTTAAACGCCGAGGTTTTAACAAATACGACCGATATATCGCTAGGCGGTAAAAAGGTAGGCAAGATCGAGGTTTTAACGCCGGTCGAGGTTGTCTCCAAAGACGGCGCAAAGGCTAAAATCAAGGTAAAAGGCGCCGTTTCGGCAAACTACCTGGCTCAGATACAGCGAAGCGTCAAAAATGCCGAGATTTTCACGGTTTTTGATGCCGAGAGCGAGGCGAATTTTAAGAAAATAAAAGAGGTCGAGGACGACTACGGCGAGCTTTGGTATGAGGTCGAGGGCACGTACGAAGTCGCCGCAGACGCGCTAGGTAGCGACGCAAACGCGCTATACAAACAGGCTCAGCAAAAGTACGAGGAGACCTGCTCGGCGTGCCACCGCTTGCACGAGCCAAACAGCTTTACGGCGGCTCAGTGGCCGGCAAATTTACAGTCGATGATCGATACGAACTACGTCTCGCTAGAGGAGACGGAGCTAAATTTGATAGTAAAATACCTGCAGCATAACGCAAAAGACGCAGAATAGGGCTCTGCGCGGTTAGCTAAATTTGCTCGTCGCTTGAAATGTAAAATTTAGCGACATTTGTTCTTTAAATTTAGATTTTTGGGATTTTATATTTTTACGGCGGCAAATTTAACGCTACCGGCTTAAATTTGCGGCGTCTTGCTCGCTAAAGAGCCGCTAGATAAGAAAGCGAGTGCCGCTAATAAAATATGGGTTTTAAAAGTAAATAACGGAAAACGAGTCGCCAAATCGCGTCGGTGCCGCAAGTGTCGGCGATTTGGCTTTGCTTGGGTCTGCGACTTCGCGACTGCAAGCGCAAGGCGCGGGGGCTTGCTCCTGCGAAAATTAAAATAAGGGAGAAACCGATGAAAAGACGAGATTTCATCAAATTTTCGGCCTTGGCGGCTACGGCTGCGCAGGCTAGTAGGATAGAGGGCGTCAAGCAGACGATTTTCGATAACAAAAAAGTGTTCGGCGCAAACAGATTCGGCCCGTTTTGGGCAAATTTAAACTCATCGCAGATCGTTTCTGTTAGCGAATTTGAGGGCGATAAATTTCCAAATACGATGAACTATAGCTTGCCCGACTCCGTGCAGAATGAAAACCGCGTACTCTATCCGATGGTGCGCAAAAGCTATCTAAAAGCAAAAGGCGCGGCAAAGAGCGAACTGCGCGGCAAAGACGAATTCGTGCGCGTTAGCTGGGATACGGCGCTTGATCTAGCCGCCAAAGCCTTAAAAGAAAACTTCGACAAATACGGCGCCGAGGCGATATACGGCGAGTGCTACTGGTGGGGCGGCAGCGGTAAGGTCAGCTGGGGTCGTACTGTCGCGCACAGGATGCTAAAAGTACTAGGCGGCTACGTGGAAGAAAGCGGCGATTATTCGACCGGAGCGGGTCTAGTCATCATGCCTCACGTGCTAGGCGGTAGCGCAGTTTACGACGCGCCGACAAAGTGGAAAGCTATCGTCAAAAATGCTAAAAACGTGGTATTTTGGGGCACAGATCCTATCGTGACAAACCAAATCTCATCCGTCCCTCCGACTCACGACGGCTACGTAGGTATGCAGGAGCTCAAAAAAGCAGGCATCAAAACCTATAGCGTAAACGTCATGGTAAACGACACCGCGCGCTACTACGGCAGCGAAAACATCATCGTGCGCCCAAATACCGATACCGCGCTCATCATCGGCATGTGCCATTATCTGTTTACGAACAACCTCTACGACGAGGAATTTATCAAAAAATACACGGTCGGATTTAATAAATTTAAAGACTACTTCCTCGGCACTCAGGACAAGGTCGTAAAAGATATCGAGTGGGCGAGCAAAATTTGCGGCGTACCTGCGGGCACGATAGCGCAGTTTGCTACGCGTCTAGCCAAAGAGCCTACGACCGTACTGATCGGCCGTGCGCTGCAACGTGCCGACCACGGCGAGCAGCCTTTCTGGGCGCTAGTGGTGCTAAACGCGATGCTAGGACACGTGGGTAAAGAGGGGCTTGGATTTGAGTTTAGCTTAGGATACGGCTCTGCGGGTGCTACGGATAAGATCGCTCCGGTGCTAAAAGGCCTAAGCACTCGCATCGATGAGAAGTACGAAAACGTAGACGGCGCGCCGTGGAAAACGACTAAAAACATCACTATCCCGTCCTCTCGCAGCATCGAGGCGCTAGAGCATCCCGGCAAGGAGATCGACTACGACGGCACCAAGATCAAGCTGCCGCACATGAGGGTCGCATACATGGCCTCAGGCTCGATGTTTACGCGCCATCAGGACGTAAATAACATCGTAAAACAGTGGCGTAAATTTGACACCGTTATCACCGCCGAGCCATACTGGACTAGCACCGCAAGACTAAGCGACATCGTGCTACCTGTGGCTATAGAGGTTGAGAGAAACGACATCAACCAAACGGGCTCTACCGGCGAATACATCGTGGCATATAAACCTGCGATAGAGCCGATGGGCGAAAGCAAGAGCGACTTTTGGATCTGCGAGCAAATTTGCAAACGCTGGGGCAGAGGCGAGGTATTTAGCGAGGGCAAGGATGAGCTAGGCTGGATGAAGGAATTTTACGCCGACGCGGCCGAGCAGGCTAAGGGGCTAAATTTAACCATGCCTAGTTTTGAGGAATTTTACGAAAAAGGCTACGTGAGATTTGAAAAAGACAACACGGAAACCGAGCTTTATACGCGCCTAGCGGCCTTCCGCGAAAATCCTGCCAAAAACCGCCTAGGCACTCCGTCGGGCAAGATAGAGATATACTCGCCGACGATAGCGAAGATGAACTACGCCGACTGCCCGCCGATGCCTACGTGGATCGAGCCTAAAGAGTGGCTAGGCAACGCTAGCAAAAAGTACCCGCTACACGTCGTTAGCCCGCACTCTCGCTACCGCCTGCACAGTCAGCTAAATAACTCTATCATCAGAAATTTCGCCGAAGTTAGCGGTAGAGAGCCGGTTTTAATAAATCCAAAAGACGCCAAAGATGGCTTCAAAACCCTGCCTTGGTTCGGTATAGAGCGCGTAGGCGTACGCGAGGCTGCCAATGTCGATGAAGGCAATGAAAGCCTGAGCCTGTCGCTGACGGGTATCGAACCGAGTATGCGTCCGAACCGTTGGGCGGCGGACGATGCGCATGAGCGGGAAAAAATCCGCCGGGGCATGAAACCGCTGTCCGCGCTTGCTGCGATGCGGAATATGACCGAAGCCGATATTCTGCGGGAAGCGGACGTGAAGGATACGGGTGAAAAACGCTATTACCTTCCGTTTACCGGCAGCAAGGAAAAGGGATGGATTGTCGTGTT
>NZ_CALINL010000008.1 GCF_938045225.1 uncultured Campylobacter sp. | reverse complement strand
TTATTTAAATTTGGGGGAATTTTTGAGTTAGAGGGGTATTATACAAGCTTTATACTTTTAAGAAGTTTAATGCGTTTTTTAAGATGTTTTTGCTATATTCACAGATTAAATTAAAGATTTCAAAGGATTAAAAATGGAGCTAAAACTCGCTAGAACGCAACTTGACGCCAAACCAAAAACGATCTCTCTTGAAAAAATCGAAGCGGCATTTGCCAAAGATCCGCAACAAATTTTCTATTTCGACAGAGAAAACAGCCATAAACAACTCATCGCTTTGGTTGAATTTTTCGAGGAAAAAGGCCTTAGCGTCTATCACCGCACCGTTCGCTACGGCCTAGACGAAAACGACTACATGTACGAAGTGCATATTTTATAAGGCGAGTTTTGAGCAAAAAGGTATTTATCCAAACGCTAGGATGCGCTATGAACGTCCGCGACAGCGAGCATATCGTCGCCGAACTAAAAGAAAAGGAAAATTACGATTTAACGGACGATATCTCCGAGGCCGACCTCATCCTCATCAACACCTGCTCGGTGCGCGAAAAGCCCGTACATAAGCTTTTTAGCGAGGTCGGCGGCTTTGAAAAAGTAAAAAAAGCGGGCGCTAAAATCGGCGTTTGCGGTTGCACGGCAAGCCATCTGGGAAGCGAAATTTTTAAACGTGCGCCTTACGTGGATTTCGTACTCGGTGCACGAAACGTCAGCAAAATTTCAGCCGCCGTTAAGACGCCTAAATTTATCAGCACCGACATAAATCACGACGAGAGCGAGTATGCATTCGGCGAATTTCGAGGCTCGCCGTATAAAAGCCACATAAATATCTCGATCGGCTGCGATAAAAAATGCACCTACTGCATCGTTCCGCACACCAGAGGCGACGAGATCTCGATCCCTGCAAATTTGATCCTACGCGAAGTAAAAAAAGCCGCCGAGGGCGGAGCGAAGGAAATTTTCTTGCTCGGGCAAAACGTAAACAACTACGGCAAGAGATTTTCAGGCGCACACGAGAAGATCGACTTTAGCGACCTGCTCGTAAAAATCAGCGAGATAGAGGGCGTCGAGCGCATACGATTTACCAGCCCGCATCCGCTCCATATGGACGATAAATTTTTAGAAATCTTTAGCCAAAATCCCAAAATTTGCAAATCCATGCACATGCCGCTTCAAAGCGGAAACACCAAAGTCCTACGCGAGATGAAGCGCGGCTACACCAAAGAGTGGTTCTTAGACAGGGCCGCTAGACTGCGCGCGATGTGTCCTGATGTTAGCATTTCGACCGACATTATCGTGGCGTTTCCTGGCGAGAGCGAAGAGGAGTTTGAGGACACGATGGATGTGCTGGAAAAAGTACGCTTCGAGCAAATTTTTAGCTTTAAGTATTCGCCTCGCCCGATGACTAAGGCGGCGGAGTTTACAAACCAAATCGACGAAGCCGTCGCAAGCGCTCGCCTAACCCGCCTACAAAGCCGCCACAACGAGATTTTAGACGAAATCGTCGCGGCGCAAAAAGACAAAATTTTTGACGTATATTTCGAGGAGCTTCGCGCAAACGGCGGCGTCGCCGGCAGGAGCTTTAACAACTTCCTCGTTCAAGTCGCAGGTAGCGAAGAGCTGCTAGGCAAAACGCTAAAAGTGCGCGTGAACGATCCAAAGAGAATGGTGCTTTACGGTGAGCTTGTGGGCTAAATTTAAACGAAGCGTTTTTATAAATTTAGCCCCGCGCATTATCTATTTTTTTATTTGGATTATATTTTTAACCTGCAAAAAGAGCTTTTCTAAGACAAATTTGACAAACGAGCCCTGCGTCGTGCTATTTTGGCACGGCAGGCTTGCACTGATGAGCTTTGCCTACGTGCACTGGTGGAAAAACGGCCAAAATCCGCAAAGACGCGCCAAAGTCATAATAAGCGACCACAAAGACGGTGAGATCATCGCGCGCGTGATTTCGTTTTTCGGTATCGGTGCGATCAGGGGCAGTAGCTCAAAAGGCGCAGTAAAGGCCCTCGCACAAAGCTTTAGAGAGCTAAAAAGCGGCACCGACGTCATCATCCCCCCAGACGGTCCGCGCGGCCCCTATCACAGCGTCGCCGACGGAGCAGTCGTCATAGCGCAAAAGCAAAATGCGCCGATACAAATTTTAAACTACGAAGCGAGTAAATTTTGGCAGCTAAAAAGCTGGGATAAAATGATAATCCCAAAGCCTTTTAGCGAGATTTCTTATACTCTCTCGCCGCCTTTTAGCGTGACAGGCATGGAGCTAGAAAGCGCAAGAGAGCAGATAAAAAAGGAGATGGAAAAATGAGCTCAAAGACCGTTATTTTAATTATCGGAGCACTTTTGGCGGCTATTTTTGTCTCATTTGTCACGCTTAGTCCGTCTTACAAAAACGCGCTTGGAGCCAAATTTTACTACGAAATGGGCGACTATGAAACCGCCTATAAGCTCTCAAAATCAGCCTACCATAAAGACATTTACAACAAACTAGCCCACACTGTGATGGTGCAAAGCGAGATCTCGCAAAAATACGCCCTCTACATCGCTCGCTCAAACGGCTACCTAGAAAATATCCAAAAAATCAGCAAATCAGGCAAGGTAAGCAAAGTAAATTTAGACAAAATTCGCATGATGTGCGACATCGCCGTGAGCGACTATGCAGAGCTTAAGCCGTCAAATTTGACGGACTCGGACCTGCAAGAAGAAGCAAAACGAATAAAAGATAAATTTTTAACCCTACAAAAAGAGCTGTTTTAACTCTATTTTATGGCTTTTTGGGTATTATAACGCATCGTAATTTTTAGGAGAAATCTTTGCTGATACGTCGTTTTTTTAGCGTTTTATATCTTAGCGCCGTTATCCAGTCTAAAAAATGCATATTTTACGGCGAGGCATACAAGGGTGCAACTCCGATCAAAACGATAAAAAACGAATTTGACCTAGATGAGTCCGGCAAAATCTCAGACAGAATAAAAGAGTATCTAAAAAATCTACAAAAAGAGTATAAATGGGTTTATATTTCGCTGTTTTTCGACGCGCTCGAACAAGGAGCGTTTGAAGCTAAAAATGCCGAAAATCTCGAAAAATTAGGCATAAAGACAAAAGAGATAACCTGCATAAATCCTGCTAAAAATTGGCTGATCTATGCAAAACTTTCAGACGTTAAAGCCGCCGAGAGTAAATTTGGCAACATCGACGTTGATGTGCTTTACTCGCCTATTATACTAATCCAAAAAGAGATCGAAAAACTAAATTTACCAACCGCAAAAACGCTTTTTATTTATGCCTGCAAAGAAATTTTCGCCATCTGCATTACATCGGGTAACGGCGCAAAATACGCCACGGTTTGTAAGCTAGATGAGGACGACAGCGACGAGAACGTCGAATTTGATAAAGAAAACAGCGACGAGATAGATGATTTTATCACGAATGTAGACGAAAGCTTTAACAACATGGACGGTCTAGAAAATTTAGACGATATGTTAAAGACCGGCGATAGCCAAGAGGAGTTTGCCGACCTCGACTACGATATAAATATGCCAGAATCCATCGATGTAACCGCCTCGGTATCGATATTTGGGCGCGATATGAGTATGTACCGGTATATATCGCTGGCGCTTAAAGAATTTTATTCAAATCCGCTTTATGAGGGCGATTTTATCGAAAACGTCGTGATATTTGACGCTACGGAGAGGACGAGCGCTACGTTTTTACACTATCTAGAAAACGAACTCTTAGTAAAGACCACCGTTTATCCCGTCGATACGCTAAAAACGATGACCGAGCTAATGAAAAAAGAGTTGGAAAATGACTAGTTATAGCTTTATAAAACCTCAGAGAAAACCGATTTTTAACCTTTTTAGTAAAATTTGGCTACTTTTTATAGCTATAATCGTGTTGCTTTTTGCTGCGGCGAATTTCTTTGTCGAGTTAAAAAGCAATTCACTACGAAACCAAACACAAGTCTTAAAACAAAAACAAGAGCAAACACAAGGTCAGATCAAGCAAATCGACGAGCTAACTGCGCTTTTAAAGCAAAGAAGAGATAACGCAAACGAGATCGCGGCTTCAAACGCCGTCTTAAAGCAAAGCGTACGTAATCTGCTAGATCTAGTGCCTTCAAGCATTACGCTACACGAGATATCGATGGACAAAAACTCGCTAGTCATAAAAGGCACTACGCCTAGCCGCGACGTTTATAACATGCTGCTCGCAACGCCGTTAAAGTCGATTTTTAGCACGTCAAATACCTCTTTTTATCAGTTAGATAGCGGCTGGCTAAACTTCATTAGCACAAACAAAACCGACAGCTTAGAAGGTAAAAATGAGTAAAGATAGAAGCCTACAAAATATCGACATTACAAAACTGCTCATCTATGTACTTGTTTTCATAGTCGCCTGCTTAATGATGATATTTGTATTTTTAGTGCCTAGTATCAAAGAGTACAAGCAGGTCAAATACGAAAGCCGCATGCAAATAGCCGCAAGCGCACAAACACAAAGGCTCTACGACGCCAAATCAAAAGCCCTAGACGAGATAAAACAAAGCGACAAAGCCCAGTTAGACGCGCTTGAAAACAAATTTGACGCGGATAAATTTACTCAATTTGCATCAAAATATTTCTCAAACGTAAATCTAAGCGAAGTAAAAGAGGTTATAAAAAACGGCGAAATCTCTGTATACGGACTAACCGTAACCGGCTCCATGAAAACGCCTGCTAAATTTTATGAGTTTATAGATGCGCTTCAAAGCTATGAAAATATCGTCAAAATCGGCTTTCCGATCAAAATGCGCAAAGATACCGAAAAGATCGACGCAACCTTTGGCGTCAAAATTTACAGCTTAAGATAAATCAAAGTTTTTATCTCGGCTTTTTGTATAATCTTTAAAATTTAAATAAAGATAAAAAATGCTCTATAAAAATAGAACTTTTAGAGCTAACAAAACTTGCGACGATCGATTTTAAAAACGCGTACGCAAATTCGACTAGATTTAATCGCACCAAATCACCAAATTTAATCACTCTTTTGATTCGTTTACAATCAGGTTCTAATTTATGGCAAATTTAGATTTTGATGCGCGAGTTTTTGTATAAAGGCGGCAAAGAAAAACGCATTTAAAATCGAGTTCGCTTTATTTTTGATCTTAAATTTTAGCCATTTTAGTAGCGATTATAAGCCAAAGCCTACAAAAACTCTTTAAATTTAGACAGATCCGCGCCCGCGGAAAATAAAAATCCGCGGTTTATCGGCGGGATGGCGAGCTGCCTGCACGCTTCTTTAAATTTCTTTTCCATAGCCGCTTTGATATATGGCGTTACGAAAATAAAATATTTGCCCGCACCCACGGCAACCTTGCCGCCTAGCACGCAGCGAGCGCCCTTTTCTAGGCAGCGAGAGCATTCGTTTCGCTGCGCCGAGCTTAGTACGAGCCCTAGCCGCTTGCACGCCTGATCCGCGCCGCGAATCTCATTTGCGCCGCGTTTTACGAGATAAATTTTAGGCGCTGGATTAGAAATTTCGGGAGTTAAGCTTAACGCGTCAGCCGTCAAAAACTCAAAGCTTTTTTTCACGCCGCTAAAGTACTCGTTTAAAAACGGCTCGCTAAATTTAGCGCGAATAAAGCCTCGTTTAAACCGGTCCGTTAAATTCGTCTCGTCGGTGAAGTATTTTAGGTTTTGCTCACGCAAAAACCGCTCCAGCTCGCACTTTCGCACGCCTAGAAGCGGACGAGCGATCACGTACTTCTCGCGAGCTTCAAGCTCCTGCATGCCAAGCAGCTCGCTAAGCCCCGCGCCGCGCCCAAGCTGCATCAAAAACCACTCGAATTTATCGTCAAACTGATGCGCTAAGATCAAATTTTCATATCCCTGCTCGCGGCAAATCTCGGCGAAAAAATCATATCTAGCCGCACGAGCCTCGTGCTCAAAATTTGACTCGCCCAGTCGCACGCTTTTTACGTAGATTTGTTTGTTAAATTTAGTCGCAAGCTGCCGCGCCGACGCGACTTCGTCCTTGCTCTGCGCGCGGATGTTATAGTCCACGATCGCAAGGTCAAATTTCACGCCCGCCTCGTCCAGAAGGTAAAAAAGCGCCGTGCTATCGACGCCGTGCGAAAATGCAAGTAAATTTCGCCCCGATTTTAGCTTATGTAAAACGGGCGCGCTTAGCATTTTAGGCCTTTGCCGTGATCTTGCCCAGCGCCTGGCTGCCCGCTACCTGCGTGATCTCGCACCAGTAGCGACCGCCGGTTTCTAGCTGCTCCACGTCGCTTTCGTTGATCAAAATTTCGCCGTCGATGTCCTTATCCCAGAGCGCCTTTTTCGCAGCGTAAAACATCTCGCCTTCGCTGCTTTCGCCCTCGAGCGAGACGATAAATTTTTGCCCTAGCTCCTGCGCAAAGCTCGCTTCGATCGCGGCGCGAGTGATCTTTTCTATTTTACTTAGACGCTTTGAGATGATTTTGGCGGGCACCTGCTCCATCTCATACGAGAGCGTGTTCTCTTCTTTCGAGTAGGCAAACGCCGAAACGCGGTCAAATTTAAACTCCTGTAAAAACTCGCAAAGCTCGTCGAATTCCGCTTCGCCCTCGCCCGGGTGTCCGACGATGACGCCCGTTCGTAAAAACGCGTCAGGCGCGCTTTTCATCAAATTTAAAAGCTCTTTGATCCGTGCCGCACTGCTTCCGCGCCTCATGATTTTTAGCATTTTCTCGCTTGAGTGTTGGATCGGCATGTCAAAGTAGTTCGCAAACACGGGCGAGGCGATGATGCGCTCAATTAGCGCGTTTGAGGTCGTACTAGGATAAAGATAAAGTATGCGCGCGGTTTTGACGCCCTCGATGTTTTCGACCGCGTCGATGAGAGAGATGAGCCCGTCGCTAACCGCGTGATCGCGCATATACGAGCTGCTGTCCTGCGAGAGGAAGCTAAAGTCGTAGTAGCCCTTTTTTACGAGCTTTTGCACCTCGTCTACGATGTTTTCCAGCGCGCGGGATTTTAGCTTGCCCTTAAATGTCGGGATCGCGCAGAAGCTACATTTTTGATTACAGCCTTCCGAAATTTTGATGTAGGCGTGGTAGTTTGAACCCGTTATCACGCGCTCTTCGCTTGCTTGCAGGTAGGTATCAGGGCTAAATAAATTTTGCTTTTTTAGGATGATCTCATCGATCTTGTCGTAGTCTCCGACGCCGGTAAATAGATCAACCTCGGGTAGCTCCTTCATCAGCTCCTCGCGGTATCGCTGCATGAGGCAGCCAGTGACTACAAGCAGGGAGTCTTTTTTACGCGCTTCGTGCATATCCAGGATCGCGCGGATACTCTCTTCTTTTGCCGAGTTTATAAAGCCGCAGGTGTTTACGATGATGACGTCAGCAGAAGCGACATCTGGCGTGATCTCGTAGTTTGAGAGGCGTCCGAGCATGATTTCAGAATCCACAAGATTTTTGTTACAGCCTAAGGATACTAAGTGAAGTTTACCCATCTTATATCCACAGATTGTCAATCAGGCGCGTTTTGCCGACATACGCGGCGACTAGGATGATGGTGTTGCTCGGCTCTATTAGCGAGATTTCGTTTAAATTTCTATCCACGATCGCGACGTAGTCGACGTTTAGCGGTTCTAGGGTTTGCAGCATCTCGCCTTTTATCGTTTGTGCGTTTAGTTCGCCTGCCGCGATCAAATTTGAGGCTTTTTTAAGCGAATGCGAAAGCTTAAGCGCCTCTAGCTTTTGCCCCTCGTCTAGGTAGGCGTTTCGCGAGCTAAGCGCCAGTCCGTCGCGCGCGCGAACGATCTCGCAAGGCACGATCTCTAAATTTAAAAAACAGGTCTTTACGAAATTACGCACGATGAGCAGCTGTTGCGCGTCCTTTTTGCCCATATAGACGCGCTTTGCGTTTGTTAGATTAAAGAGCTTGTTTAGCACGCGAAGCACGCCGTCAAAGTGTCCAGGGCGAGTCTTGCCCTCAAGCACGCTTGCTAAATTTTCAGGCGCGCTGATTAGCGGCTCGGTATCAAAATATAGCTCCCTAGCCTCAGGCGCAAACATCGCGTGCACGCCCAGCTCCTCGCAAATTTTAGCGTCGTTTTGTTCGTTTTTCGGATAATCTTCAAAGTCCTCGCCGGCTAAAAACTGCGCCGGGTTTACGAAGGTCGAAACGATCGCGGTTTTGTTCTCTGCTACGCACTTTTCTATGAGGCTAGCGTGTCCGTCGTGAAGCGCGCCCATAGTGGGTACGAAGCCGATATTTTCGGGATTTGCCGCGACAAAATCTCGCAGCTGTTCTACTGTTCTTAAAATTTGCATTTTCTCTTCTTTAAAATTATAGAAATATAAGACTAAAGATTATATCAAAAAAAACTAAAGGTATAAATTAAGTCTAAGAAGCAATCTGTTTAGCGAGTATTAATCAATAAATAATAAAATTCTTCTCACGAGCTTTAGCTCCAAAATAACAAAAAAGGAACAAAAATGGCTACTCAAGAGATAAATTTGGAGTCTTTAAAAAAAGATATCGACTCTTTAAAAACAGACTTAAAAGACATTGTAAAGTCCATTAAAGACGCAGGTACACAACGCGCAGAATCTGCTAAAGACAAAATCCTAGATCAACTAAATAGCGACGAAATTAAAAAATATATAGATGATCTAAGACTAAAGGGCAAAGACGGCATAGAAAGCGTGAATGACACGATAAAACAAGATCCGATAAAAAGCATTGCTATCGCTGCGGGCGTTGGATTTTTAGCCGCTTGGTTGATAAAAAAATAATGGCAGGCATATCTGAATTTATAGTATCCGTGGTTGAGCTAGTAGATGCTCAAGCCGACGACATTAGGTGCTCTTTTTTAAGGAGTGCCAATTCGGTTTTATTAAATACGATAACTAGCGTAATCTGCATTATAGGTTTGGTATTTTTCTTACTGGGGCTACACACGCTCCTTGAAAAAACTATCGGAGAAATTTGGGCGTATTTTGCCTGCTCTGCTGTAGCTTTTTTATCTTCGATTATAGTATACAAGGTATTCCGTGCAAAGTGATATAACAAAAGAAAAGCTAAGACTAGTGGTATCGATGCTAGAGAACAAAAACACAGATAAAAAAAAGCTAAAACTCGAAGAGGCTAAACTAAATTTATTACTAAATGACCCACTACCAAACTTTTCAACAGAACTCAGCCTAATCAATCGAGGCAATATTAAGCAGGCCTTGATATCCATAATAGATAAACATTTCATAATACCTACTCTAAATAAAATTTTATAAACAACCTTAATCCAAATATGTTATAATCACGCCAAAAAGCACAAAAAAGGTCTTAAATTTTGGATAATTACGAATACACGGAACTTCTAAAAACCCTAAACACGAAAGTAGAAAATATCGCTGGCGTCGTAAAGCCTGAGAGCATCAAAGCTCGCCTAAAAGAGATCGAGGAGCTAGAAAACGATCAAAATTTCTGGCAAGATATCGCAAAAGCGGGCGCAATCGGCAAGGAAAAAACTAAAATTTCAAATATCTTAAATAACTTCCTAAACGCCAAAAGCGCCGTAGACGACGCAAAGGATCTATACGAGCTGGCAAACTCTGAAAATGACGAAGAGACGATAAATTCGCTCTTTGCCGAGGCGGACGAGCTTGAGGATAAGATAGTAAATTTAGAGATTTCTATGCTGCTTAGCGGCGAGGATGACGGCAAAAACGCCATCGTCACTATCCATCCCGGCGCGGGCGGCACGGAGAGTAACGACTGGGCGAGCATGCTATACCGCATGTATCTGCGCTTTTGCGAGCGCGAGGGCTTTAAGGTCGAAACCCTGGACTTCCAAGAGGGCGAAGAAGCGGGGCTAAAAGACGTGAGTTTTATCGTCAAAGGCGTAAACGCCTACGGCTATCTAAAGGCCGAAAACGGCATCCACCGCTTAGTACGAACCAGTCCGTTTGATAGCGCGGGTCGCCGACACACGAGCTTTACTAGCGTAATGGTAAGCCCGGAGATCGACGACGACATCGAGATAGAAATCGACGAAAAAGATCTAAAAATCGACACCTACCGCGCAGGCGGAGCGGGCGGTCAGCACGTAAACAAAACCGAGTCTGCCGTACGCATCACTCACGCTCCTACCGGCATCGTCGTGCAGTGTCAAAACGACCGTAGCCAGCACAAAAACAAAGCCACTGCGATGAAAATGCTAAAATCGCGCCTGTATGAGCTAGAGCTAATGAAGCAGCAAGAAGCCGCAGGCAGCATCGAAAAAAGCGAGATCGGCTGGGGCCATCAGATCCGCTCCTACGTGCTTTTCCCGTATCAACAGGTCAAAGACAACCGCAGCGGAGAGGCGTATAGCCAAACCGACGCAATACTAGACGGCGACATAAAAAAACTCATCGAGGGCGTTTTGGTAAGTCAAAAAAGCATAAACTAGAAAGGAAAAATATGGAAATTTCGGCTCTTTTAAACCAACTAGGCTATAACGAAAACGACGCGACCATCGCTCAGGTTAAGCGCATCCTAAACAACTGCGACGGGTTAAATTTAAGCAGTATTATCACGCTAAACGACCACCTAAAACCGCTCGGTAGCTTCGTCGCGATGAGCGGTAGCGAGGACGTGTTTAAGATAAAAAACGCAGGCAAAACGCCTGACGCGCAAAGCGACGCGCTAAACGTGATCGAAAACTGGGCTGAAAAGAACAAAATAAGCATAAAAAGAGTAAATGAAAATACTCACTACATACTAGGAAAAAACATATGAAAAACTACGATATCATAGTCATCGGCTTTGGCAAGGCCGGCAAAACTCTCGCCGCAAAAGCCGCAAATTTAGGCAAAAAGGTCGCCGTGATCGAAAAATCGGCGCAGATGTACGGCGGCACGTGCATAAACGTCGGCTGCATCCCGACTAAAAAGCTAGTAAATTTAAGCAAAGAGGCAAAATACGTCAACAATAACGTCGCAGGCGAGTATTTCGCGCTTAGCGTCGAAAAGAAAGACAAGCTAATCTCCGCGCTTAGAGCCAAAAATTTCGCGATGCTTGACGGCAACGCAAACGTCGACGTGATAAACGGCACGGCTAAATTTATAGATAAAAATAGCGTAGAAGTCGCGGCCGCAGACGGCTCAAAAAGCCTGCTTACCGCGCCAACTATCGTTATAAATACAGGCTCGGTTAACCAAAAACCAAGCTTTGAGGTTAGTTCAAATTTGGCTTACGACAGCACGGGGATTTTAAATCTAAAAACGCTTCCAAAACGCCTAGTAGTCGTGGGCGGCGGGTACATCGGGCTGGAGTTTGCCTCGATGTTTGCCGAGTTTGGCTCAAAAGTCACTATCGTAGCTCGCTCAGGCGTGTTAAAAAACGAGGACGATGACGTAAGAGAGAGCGTAAAAAACCTGCTTGAGACGCAAGGGATAGAGATTTTAGAGGGCTGCGAAGTTAAAAATTTAAAAGATAGCACGCTAAATTTTACCCAAAACGGCGAGACAAAGAGCCTTGACGCGGACGCGTTTTTACTAGCGACGGGGCGCGTAGCGGCGACTGCGGAGCTAAATTTGAGCGCGGCCGGCGTACAAACGGACGCCAAAGGAAACGTGCTTGTAAACGAGTTTTTACAAACCGCCCAGCCGCATATCTACGCGGTAGGCGACGTTCGCGGCGGCGAGCTTTTCACGTATACGAGCCTAGATGATTTTCGTATCGTTTTTAACAAGCTTTTTGGCGCAGGCAAACGTAGCACGCTAAACCGCTCGCCTCATGCTAGCGCCCTTTTTACCGAGACCCCGCTAGCTAGCATCGGACTAAGCGAAAAACGAGCCATGGCGCAAAATTTAGACTTTAAAGTCCTAAAACTCCCGCTCGCAGCCGTCCCGGGCGCAAAGGTAGTCGGCAACGAAACGGGCTTTTTAAAAGCGATCGTGGAGGCAAAAAGCGGCAAAATTTTAGGCGCGGCATTTCACTGCGTTTACGCAAACGAGCTTATCAACGAAATCGCCATCGCAATGGCTCTAGGAGCGGGTGCCGATTTCTTTAAAAATCAGATTTTCACCCACCCTAGTATCAGCGAAGCGCTAAACGACCTCTTTGGACAATTTTAAAAACGACGGAAAGGATAAAAAATGAGGAATTTACTTCTTGCCTTTATCGGGCTTTTGTTTGTAGGATGCGCAGCTTCAAGCGGCGGACCTAACGACAACCCCGACTACGATTTTAACAAACGCGCCATAGAAGTACTAAAACCCAAATGCGAAAGCGGCAACTACTCCGCGTGCAACGATCTTGCCATTAGTTATCAAAATTTGCAAGATCATAAAACCGCTCTAAAATACTATGAAAGAGCGTGCAAAAATAACTATCAAGCCGCCTGCACAAACCTCGCCAACATGTACCAAACCGGCCTTGGCGTGAGCAAAGACGCAAACAAAGCACTTGAAATCTATAGCGCCTCATGCACGAACGGCGGGGCATACTCTTGCTACTACTTAGGCGAGTTTTACCGCTCAGCAATCGACGGCAAAGAACCGGACTACGCAAACGCCATGTCGGCCTACGATAGAGGCTGCAAACTAGGCGACGTACCGTGCTGCACGAATACTGCGGTCCTCTACGAACACGGACTAGGCGTAGCGCAGGACGAGTCAAAAGCCAGAAGTATCTACCGCTCGGCGTGCTTTAGCGGCGATACATCCGCATGCGACAATCTAAAAAGAATGGGCAGAAAACGCTAATAAAAACATCAAATTTAACGCCTTTAAATTCGGCGTTAAATTTACTACGGCGAGCCAAATTCGGCTCGCTTTTTTGCTTCTAGATTTACCCCCCTCCCTCCCCTCCCCCAAAAACCCGCATCTTAAAAATGCAAATTTAAAACTATCCGTTAAATTTGACGCAGCGTGCTCATAAATTTAACTCTGCAAATTTACCTTTACGATATGCAGTAAATTTTACTCGCTTGGCTAAAGCTACGTAAATTTCAGCGTATTAAAACAATAATCCTTTGCCGCAAATAGCAAAAAAGAAACAACGCTAAATTTGAGTAAATTTGATAAAAGATATAAAAAAGGGGCTTAAATTTAAGCCCCCGGAAGCGTAAGTTTAGAGTAAAAATTAAAATTTATAAGAGACGTTAACCTTAAAGTTTCTGCCCGGCTCCCAGTCGATCGCGTTTGCATCGCCCGTGTACTGGGCTATTCTTTGAGAGTGCGAGACGTAGGCTTTGTTAAATACGTTATAAACGCCCGCGTTTATCTCAAGTCCTTTAAATTTACCGCCACTTGGCGCATAAGTGAGATAGATATCGCTCACGGCGTAGCTCGGGATATGCACGGCCGCGTCGTTGCCAGCACTCGTCGTGTCTTTAGAGGCAAAATAAATAAGATTATAGCCCACAAGCGTATCGATAGCGTTTATCGAATACTCGGCGTTAAAGGTGTATTTGTCGCCCTGGTCGCGGTAGCCGATGATATTTGACGTGTAGTAGCCGCCGCTGCCGTTTCTTACGCGGTCTTTATATCTTACTTTTTGATGAGTATAGCTAGCGCCTAAGCTTAGCGCATCGAGGTTTAACCTCGCCAAAAGCTCGATGCCGTCGATATCCGCGCCGCCTGCGTTAATCCTATAAAGCACCGGATTTACACGCCCGCCTGCTGCGTTATTATCTACGATTAGATTTTTGTATTTGGTTTTAAAGTATTTAGCTACGAAGCTAACGTGTCCCGTTTCGCTAAACTCGCCCTTATAGCGTCCGCCGATCTCGTAGCTATCGCCCGTAGTGGCCTTTAGATCAGGGTTTGCTCTGTATCCTAGCGCCGTACCCCTACTAGCGCCGCTAGCTAGCATAGACTCCATAACGTCCGGTCCTCTAAATACCTTAGCGTAGCTGGCAAATACGCCAAGCCCTTTCATAAACTCGTAATCAAGCGCTAAAGCCGGCGCAAATTCGTCAAATTTGTATTTGTATCCGCCGATATTTGCGCCCGTGCCGTTATATGTCTTTAGCTCGTGGCGCTCGTATCTGATGCCAGGAGTCACGGTTAGGCCTGCAAATTTGATCGCGTCCTCTAAGTAAAACGAGTAGTTGTTTACTTTTTCGGGACGGTTGTTTTGCGGTTTGTTAAAGTTCTCGCTGTGGTAGTACTCCGCGCCGTATCTTAGCGTTTGCGTCACGTCGCCCGTCTCTATCGCGGTTTTTGCTTTCGCGCTTAGGCCTCTAGTTTTTACGCCCCATTTGCTACCGTCGATTCTCTGATGCTTCGTATGATACGCCGTTACGTCTAGATTTAGCAGTTCGCTCGGCGTAAATTCGTACTTTAACGTCGTCGTATCGCGCTCGTATTTACGGTCGGCATCGGCGCTATGCCAGCTGCCAAACTCCGCCCTCAACGGATAAAGTCCCTTGTATTGGTTGTGTTCGTGAGAGAGCGATATCCTGTGCGCATCTAAAAAGCTATATCCGAGCTTAAAAAGATAGCTAAGGTCGTTGCCGTCGCCGCCGATTTTCTTACCGTTACCGCTCTTGCCGTAGTCGTAGCCTTTGTGGTTTATCGCGGCTAAAAAGTCAAGCCCCTCGACCGGCGCGGTAAAAACCATAAGTCCTTGCGAAAATTCGTCGTTATTTGAGGCGTAGCCCGTTTTGATTTTGGCGCCGATGATTTCGCCCTCTTCTAGCAGATCTCTAGCATCCACCGTCCTAAAGGCTACCGAACCGCCCAGAGCCCCAGCGCCGTTTACAACAGAGCGCGAGCCGACCTCAACGTCGATGGCTTTGATCAGATCGGGGTCGATTAGTAGATCTGCGTTGTGGTGAAAGGTATTTCCATTTTGTTTCGCGCCGTCGATCGTGATATTTAAGCCGCGGTCGCTCACGCCTCTCATGTAGATTTTTTGGTTCATGCCGTTCGTGCCGCCTACGTAAACACCCGGGATATCGCGCATGACGTCTTTTAGTATACCTGCGTTTCTCGTGCTTATTTTTACGTCGTCTACGCCGTAGCCGCCGCCGGTGCTGCTTACCTCTACGCCGCTTAGCGTTACGTTCTCGGCGGCATTTGCGCCGATAGCCAGAGCCGCTACGAAAGAGATTTTCGCAACATTGTTAAAACTCATTTTTTCTCCTCTTTAAATTTACGAAAATTTGCGCCGATTTAGAAAAACATTTAAATTTTGTTTTCTTTAACCTGCCAAAATTTTTGAAAACGAATATTACAATCCTAAGACTAAATTTTAGATAAATTTATATAAAATATTACTTGCCTATTCGTTATTGACAATAAATACCATAATCTGATATAATTGGCGCGCAAATTTTATAAGAAGGCATTAAATGGAATTTCTCAAACACAACGTCGATTACGTTATCATCGGTATTTTAGGGCTTATGAGCTTTGTCGTAGTATGGCTCACGATAGAGCGCTTGATCTTTTATGCAAACGTTAAATTTGAAAATTACAAGAATCAAGACGACTTTGAAGAGAGCGTAACTAGAAATTTAACAACGCTTTATATAGTTTATTCAAATGCACCGTATATCGGACTTTTGGGTACGGTTGCGGGCATCATGGTGACCTTTTACGACATGGGTATGAGCGGCGGCATCGACACTAAAAGCATCATGGTCGGCCTGTCTCTCGCGCTAAAAGCAACCGCGCTAGGCCTCATCGTCGCGATACCGACGCTAATGATTTACAACGCATTTATGAGAAAAGTGGACGTTTTAGTAAACCGATACAAGGCTTCACGTGAGAATGCCTAAAAAAGAGGGATTAAACGTAATCCCGCTCATAGATATTATGCTCGTTTTGCTGGCCATCGTGCTTAGCATCTCTACCTTTATCGCTCAGGGCCATATCAAAATCGACCTGCCAAACAGCGAAAGCGCAGAAAAAAAGCAAGACGAAAACGATAAAATCGCCGTTTTAATCAATAAAGATAATGAATTTTTTATAGGCGAAGAGAAAATCGCCGAGGAAAATTTAAAAGAAAAGCTAAACGAGATAAAAAACGAAACGTTAATAGAACTCAAAAGCGATAAAGAGAGCAAATTCGACTCATTTATCAAGGTTATCGACATACTAAAAGAAAAAAATCATGAAAACTTCGCTATCACGACAACAACTGAATAGACGCGCCAGCTTTACGGGGCTTGGCGTTTCTATCCTGTTGCACTCTATCCTCATCGGGTCTTTTATCAAATTTTACGAAGAACTAAAACCGATGCCGGAAGAAAAAAGCGTTAAAATAGCGCTAAATACCTTTACGCCGCCAGCAGCTCCGCTCCCGCCGGCACCCACTCCGCCGGCCCCACCGCCTCCGGCACCGCCTGCGCCTCCTCCGCCAGAGCCCGTCGTCACGCCGCCGGAGCCGCCAAAACCGGTTGAGCCGCCTAAGCCGATAGAAAAACCAAAACCAATAGAAAAACCGGTAGAGAAGCCAAAACCAGTAGAAAAGCCTGTGGAAAAGCCAAAGCCTAAACCTACGCCAAAACCGGTTAAAACGCGTGAGCCTGAACAGGAACAGCAAGTTGCGCAGGCAGCACAGCCCGTACAGCCGTCGCCGCCTACTCCTACGCCGCCCGCAGCGCAACCAAGCGGCGCTCCAAGCTCGAATGTAAAATCAAATTTACCGCCTAGCGGAGCGGAAACGGTTGGAGAATTTAACTTCGCGACATCAGCCGGCGACGAGAGATTTTCTAAGATCCAAAAGGCGATACAAAAGCACCACAAATACCCTAAACGCGCGCAAAAAATGCGCCATCAGGGCATCGTAGAGGTTAGCTTTTTGTATAAAAAAGACGGCAGCGTCCGCGACGTAAAAGTGATAAAAAGCTCAGGCTTTGAGACGCTAGACGAGGCCGCAGTCGAGCTCATAAACCGCGCCGCGCCTGATTTTCCGACGCTTGATCGCGACTACGTCATAAAAATCCCGGTTAGCTACAAACTCACGTAAATTTAAGCCGTTTTGCGGCTTAAATTTCTACTTTTATTCTACAAATTTGACGCAATAAATCAAAAAATCAGCCGTTTTGTTTATAAGTTAGCGCCGCTAAAATCGGTCGCAATCAAATAAAATTTGACGGCGTAGCAGGGATGCAAATTTGCCAAACGGTTTGCCCAAGCGTCCGATCAAATTGGCGCCAAATTTAGCCGACGCGACTAGTTCAAATTTATATCGAGCAATCTTATAAATTTTACTTAAACGCCCTTTTATACGAGTTTTCTATCAGCTCAGCGCACCCTAACTCGCTCATGGCAGCCTGCGAGAAATTTGGATTTCGCAGCAGCTCTCTGCCATAAGCCACCGCGTCGCAAACGCCGCCTAATAGCAGCGCCTCACCCTCGGACGCCTTTGTGATGAGTCCGACCGCGATCACCGGGATGCTAACGGCCTGTTTTACCGCTTTAGCATAACTCGCCTGATACAGCGGAGTAAACGCAGGCGCGCTATCCGTGCGCTCAAAAAATCCGCCCGCCGAGACGTGGATAAACGCCGCGCCCAAATCCTCGAGCTCTTTTGCTAGCCGCACGCTATCCTTCAGGCTCCAGTCGCCCTTCACCCAACTATCCGCGCTTATGCGCACGCCGACAGGGATTTGCACCGCGGCTTTTATCTCGCTTAAAATTTCTTTTAGAAATCTCGTGCGATTTTCGAAGCTTCCGCCGTATTCGTCGCCCCTCAGATTGATCTCAGGTGAGAGAAATTCGCTGATGAGATAGCCGTGCGCGGCGTGGATCTCGGTCGCGGCGTATCCTGCATGCTCGGCTCTGATTGCTGCTTGGACGAAGCTTTGCTTGACCAAGACGATATCCTCCGTGCTCATTTGACGCGGCGTTTTGTAGCTCTCACTAAATTTTACCGCGCTAGGTGCGATCAGATCCTCGCACTCGCTTTTTCTGCCGGCATGCGCGAGCTGGACAGCCATTGCGGCGCCGTATTTGACGCACTCCTTGACGAGCCTTGCGTGCGCCTCCTGCTGTTCGTCGTTCCACAGCCCCAGATCGCGGCTCGTGATCCTGCCCCTAGGCTCGACCGCCGTAGCTTCGACGATGATAAGCCCGACGCCTCCCAGCGCGCGAGCGGCGTAGTGCAAGCGGTGAAAGCACCTAGGGTAGCCATTCTCGTTTTTGGCCTTATACATGCACATCGGCGGCATCACGATGCGGTTTTTGATCTCTAGATCGCCGATTTTTAGCGGCGAGAAAAGCAAGCTTTGCATGAGAAATCCTTTAAAGATTATTTGCGGTTATTTTAGGATATTTGTTTAAATTTATTTAGTCGTGCGGTAAATTTTAGTAGTCGCGGCGAGAGCGTAAATCAACCGTAAAGGCTATCTAGTCGCAACGGCTTTATGCAAATTTGCATCAAATTTGAAAATTTACTCGCCACCGTTAAAAACGGAAGTAAAATACTTATCTATACCCATGCCGTCTTTTTTCATATCTTTTAGCCTCGCCCTTACGTCGGCGTCTTGCCAAAGAAGTGGTGGTAGCGCAAACATAACCTTATCAAGGCTAAAATTTCTTACATCATCGCGCCAGCCATCCCAGCGGTAAAGCTCGTAAAATTTAGATGTATCGCCGCATAACGCCCAGTATAAAAACTTCGAGTAGCCAAGCTGCGTATCTTCCCATTTGCCGCTATCTGGCGCATAGTAAAAGACGTTGCCCGCTTTGCCGTCAAATGCGCCGCCGTTTACCGCGAAAAATCCGCCCAAAACATCGTCCGCCACGAGCAAATAGCCAGGCATCTGCCCTGCTTGGCTAAAGCTTTTGCCAAGGTTGAAGCTGTAAATTCCGCGCTTCATTTGCTCGCACCCTGAGCCAAGAAGACGCAGCCAACCGCCATCTATCACGATACCGCCGCACCCATAAACAAGTGCTCCCATCGGTGAGCGAGTAGTTACCTGAAGTCCTAAAAGCTCGCTTTGCGCCCTACTCTCATCGCGAGGCAAAATTTCATATTCATTTTTGGCCTCTTTTAGCCACTCTTCGATCAGCGCCCAGCCTGGCTCATTTGTATCTATAAGCTCGTCTAAAGCCCTCATTTTCTGTCCTTGCGATAAATTTGGTGAAATTTAAAAGAAAATTTTGGCGAGTCGCCCCGCCAAATTTATATCAGTAGATTATTTTGCGTCCCAAGCTAAGATCGTGTTGCCCTCGGCGTCGGTCGCTACGTCGCCCATACCCATGATGTTGTAGCCGCAGTCGACATAGTGCACCTCGCCTGTCACGCCGCTAGCAAGGTCGCTAAGCAGATACATAGCGCTGTTGCCGACATCTTCAGTGGTGACGTTGCGTTTTAGCGGGCTATTTACTTCGTTGTAGCGCAAAATCATCCTAAAATCGCCTATTCCGCTTGCCGCAAGCGTTTTGATTGGGCCCGCGCTGATGGCGTTTACGCGGATACCTCGCGCGCCAAGATCGTGAGCGAGATAGCGCACCGAGCTTTCAAGTGCTGCTTTTGCGACGCCCATGACGTTGTAGTGAGGCACGAACTTTGGTCCGCCAAGATATGTAAGAGTTAGCACAGAGCCGCCCTCTTTTAGCACCGGCAGCACCGCGCGCGTGAGGCTCAGTAGCGAATACACGCTCGTACCCATCGCGATATCAAAAGCTTCTTTGCTCGTGTTTACAAACTCGCCCTCTAGTGCTTCTTTTGGCGCATAGGCCACTGCGTGCACGACGAAATCTATCTCGCCAAGATCCGCTTTAATGCGATCCGCAAGGCCGTCTAAATGAGCTTGGTTGTTTACGTCAAGCTCATAGACGAATTTACTGCCAAACTCCTCTGCGATCGGCTCTACGCGTTTTTTTAGCGCGTCGTTTAGGTAGGTAAACGCCATCTGCGCACCCTGCGCGTAACAAGCTTCGGCGATGCCGTAAGCGATAGATTTGGCGTTAGCTACGCCGACGATGAGGCCTTTTTTTCCTTTTAAAATCATTATTTCTCCTTTCTATTTTTGCTTGGCTTTTGAGCGTCTTTGAATGAGTTTTGATTTTGCTCCCTGCGACAGGCTACATGCCTAGTCTTGGTCGCAAAATCTGCAACAACATTCAAATCCATCTCAAAATCCTTTGCAATTTGACATAAAATTTTTGCAATTCAAATTTGAAACCAAATTTGATAGCGGCAGTATCGCGAAGCTAGACTAGGCGACTTAAAATTTTGCGACGGGAGTTACCATATAGGTAATGATCGAGCAAAATTTTAAGACAACGAAGTATAGCGATGCGAGTGGGCGCGTATAAGCTCCAAAAACTTCGAAGCGTCCCAGCTTGCCGTACCTACTAGTACTCCATCGCAGTTTTTGATCCCTGCTATTCCGCCGATATTTGCGGCATTTACGCTGCCTCCGTAAAGTAGCGGCGCGCTCGTCTGCTCGCGGATGAAATTTAAAATGCCTTCGATTTGCTCCGCGCTCGCACTTTTGCCTGTACCTATCGCCCAGATCGGCTCATAGGCGATCAGTAGCCGCTCGTAGCCAAGGTCGATATTTTTTAGCTGCTCCGCCAAAAACTCCTTCGTGCGCCCAGCTTCGTTTACGCTCAAATTTTCGCCGATGCAGTAAACGATCTGCCAGCCCGACTTTACGGCGAAGTCAAATTTAGCGCGCAAGAGCTCCTCGCTCTCGCCAAGTTCGCGCCGCTCAGAGTGCCCGATCAGCACGCTTTTTACGCCAAACTCGTCCAGCATCGCCTTGCCGATCTCGCCGGTATGAGCGCCGCTTTCGCACGGATAGAAATTTTGTGCGCCGAGTTTAAATTTATGAGCGGCAAGATCAAACGCGCTAAAGGGTGGAAACACCGTCACGTCGTCGTTTGAGCTTAAATTTGCATCTAAAATTTCAGCGTACTCTCTAAAGCTCGCTCTCGTGTGATTGCACTTTAAATTTGCTAAAAACCTCACTCCGCAGCCTTTCTAAGGGGTTTTATGCCGGGTAGCTCCTTGCCCTCGATGAGCTCCAGGCTCGCGCCGCCGCCAGTCGAGATAAATGTCATCTCGTCGGCATCCCCAGCGCGCTCGACGACGTCAGCCGTATCGCCGCCGCCCACGACCGTAGTCGCGTGAGTGTCGATGATGGCGTGGCTCATTTTGATGCTGCCCTTGCTAAATTTATCCATCTCAAAAACACCCATAGGTCCGTTCCACCAGATGGTTTGCGCATCGGCGATGACCTCTTTAAATAGTCTAATGGACGCTGGCCCGATGTCAAGCCCCATCCAGCCATTTGGGATCTCTTGAGCTGGGACGTATTTTACGGCGCTTTCAGCCGAAAAGGTCTGAGCCGCGACGACGTCCACCGGCAGGTAAATTTTAACGCCAAGCTCCCTGCCCTTGCGCAAAATTTCGCGCGCGTCGCCCAAGAGCTCTTCTTCGAGTAGCGAGTTTCCGATATTTTCGCCGAGCGATTTTAGAAACGTAAACGCCATGCCGCCGCCGATTATCAGCTTATCCACGCGCGGAAGCAGGTTGTGCAGAGCCTGCAGCTTGCCGCTTACCTTGCTACCGCCAACGACCGCGACAAACGGACGCGCAGGGTGCTTGATGAGATTTTGGGCGAAATTAATCTCCTTTTGCAGCAAAAATCCCGCCGCTTTATGTTTCTCGTCGTAAAATTTAGTGATCGCCTCGACCGAGCTATGCGCTCTGTGGCAGACACCAAACGCGTCGTTTATATAAAATTCGCCGTATTTAGCGAGCTCGCCGGCTAGCGCCTCGTCGTTTTTGGTCTCGCCCTTTTCAAAGCGCAAATTTTCAAGAAGTAAAATTTCGCCCGGTTTTAGCGCGGCGACTTTAGCTTTGGCATCCGCTCCGATGACGTCCTCGGCAAATACAACCTCATGGCTCAGTAAAAGCGAGAGTCTTTTTGCGACGCCTCGTAGCGAGAATTTCTCCTCAAAGCCGTTTTTAGGTCGCCCTAAGTGACTAGCCAAAACCACGCTGCAGCCATTATCCAAGCAGTAGCGGATAGTTGGTATCGCTGAGCGGATCCTGCGATCATCAGTGATGTTTAAAAACTCGTCCATAGGCACGTTAAAATCGCACCTTATAAAGACTTTTGCACCATTAAGCTCAAGGTCGTTGATCGATAAAATATCACTCATTTTTCACCCTTTAAATTTACTTTGTAGCCACGATCTTAGCTAGATCCACAAGCCTTGTTGAGTAGCCCCACTCGTTGTCGTACCACGCAAAGACCTTTACCATATCATCAGCGATAACCTGCGTAGTGTCGCTAGCTACGATGCTACTGTATGCGCTCGTGCAAAAGTCGCTGCTAACTCTATAATCGTCATCGACGAATAAAATTCCCTTTAAATTCGACTCAGCAGCCGTTCTAAACGCCTCGTTTATCTCCTCTTTGCTGGCTGGTCTTTTTAAAACCGCCGTTAGATCGACCATAGAGACGTTAGCGACCGGCACGCGGACCGCTTGTCCGTGCATCTTGCCGTTTAATTCGGGAAGTACTTTTGCGATCGCTTTTGCAGCTCCGGTGGTCGTAGGTCCGATATTTAGTGCTGCAGCGCGTGAGCGGCGGAAGTCTTTAGCCTTTACATCAACTAGGCTCTGACCATTTGTATATGCGTGGATCGTGGTCATCAGCCCTTTTATGATGCCAAATTTATCATTTAGCACCTTTGCTACTGGAGCTAGGCCGTTTGTAGTGCAGCTTGCATTTGAGACGATCGCTTCGCCTGCGTATTTATCGTCATTTACGCCAACTACAAAGGTCGCCGTGTCGTCTTTTGCCGGAGCGCTCATGACGACTTTTTTGACGCCTCGAGCTAGATATGGCTCACATTTTTCAGTGGTTAAAAACTTGCCCGTACACTCTAAAACCACGTCTGTGCCGTAGTCTGCGTAGCTAAGCTCGTTTAGATCTCTTGTAGAAAAAACTCTTATCTTTTTGCCATTTACTTCTATAAAATCGTCGCTTATCACCTTAACGTCTTGCTTGAATTCGCCGTGCACGCTGTCGTATTTGAGCAAATACCTCGTCATATCCCTTGTTGCGGTGTCGTTAATAGCGACAAGCTCAACATCGTCTCGCTCTAAAATAATACGAGCAGCGCACCTGCCGATACGTCCAAAACCGTTGATCGCGATTTTTACCATGTTTAGCTCCTTGTGCTAGATTTTCCGGTCGCTTTAGGGCGCCCAGAAAGGTTATTTTCGTACTTTTAGCTTTTTGCGCGTTAAATTTACCCGACCCTCGAATGCGCTAAATGCGTAAATTTAAGCCGCCCTAAAGCCCGCCTTTGCAAATTTGACCTTCGCTTGCTCCCCGAAAAACGAGCCTCGCAAGCCTAAAAATCCCCAAATTTTACAAAATCTCCATTTAATTTGCGCTTTATCGGCGAATTTTTTGATTTTCAACCGAAATTCACTTCAAATTCGCTAAACTGCACCGAAATTTTAAAGGCAAATTTATGAAAATCGCGCTTTTCGGCGGTAGTTTCGACCCGCCTCATCTCGGGCACGACGCCGCCGTTAAGGCCGCGTTAGAGCAGCTAGACACGGATAAGCTCATCATCATGCCGACCTTTATCAGCCCGTTTAAGAGCGAGTTTTCCGCTCCGCCGCTGCTTCGGCTAAGGTGGGCGAACGAGGCTTGGGGCACGCTAGCTAAAGTCTGCGTGAGCGACTACGAGATCGCGCAAAATCGCCCCGTACCGACGATAGAAAGCGTGCGGCATATACGGCAAATTTACGCTGTGAGCGAGCTTTACCTCATCATCGGCGCCGATCATCTAGCAAGCCTGGATAAATGGCACGAGATAGACGAGCTCTTTAAACTCGCGACCTTCGTCGTAGCTAGCCGCGGCGACGTAACCGTGCCTGAAAATTTTAAAATTTTAAACATAAACGAGCCCGTTTCGTCCTCGCAAATCAGGCAAAATTTGGACAAAAGCCTGATGATACCGTGCATAGCGGATGAAGTGGCGAAATTTTACCAAGGAAAAACATGCAAGAAAGAATCGAACGAATCATCAAAATCCTAGACGCCAAAAAGGCTGAAGCCATCGAGGCTATCGACATGAGCGGGCGCGAATACATCGCAAAATGCGTCATCATCGCCACCACGATGGGCGAACGCCACGCCTACTCGCTAACGGACGACCTAAAAGAGGGACTAAAGGACGAAGGCGAGCGGTTTTTAGGCATTGAAAGCTCCGGCGACTGGGTCGTGATCGATCTTGGCGACATACTCATCCACCTTATGAGCGCGCAGTACCGCGCCAAATACAACATCGAAGAGTTTTTAAGCAAGCTGAAAGAGGCGAAAGCCTAAGCTAAATTTAGCTCGCCGCGCCGGTAGCGTCAAATTTAGCCCAAAGTGCGAAACAGACGGCGAAATTTGACGATAGTTGTCGCATAAACGGCAGACTTATTTTTGCGACGAAAGATACAAAAAGCTAACACGTAGGCGTTTGTTATTATTTAAATTTGATCGATTTCCAGGAAGTTATTTTTGTGCCGAATTCTCACCTTGCGACACTTTTAGCTAAGCCGCGAGTAAAGCGCTACACAGACAATTGCATTAGCTCAAATTTACGCATCAAATTTAATTTACGAAAATATTTAAGTCCCTGCCGCTAGATTTAACTTACACACAAAAACGCTCTTAAAATTTGCCATCAACCAAAGCTTGACGAATTTAAGACACGCAAATTTGACGGCAAAACCGGCCTCGTACGCCTGCTAGCTCCGCCAGAGCTTTTCTACCTGCGTGGCGTCCTCGTCCGCGAGCTCAAAGCCGAAAATGTCGATATTTTCAAGCAATCGCTCCTTGCTAGCGGAGTTTACTATCGCGCAAACCCCGTGTTGTACGAGCCGGCGCAAGATGATTTGTGCTCTTATTTTACCGTATTTTTCGCTGACTTGCGCGAGCGCGGGCTCTTTTAGCTCTTCGCGGTAAAGCCGCTGCAAAACGCGCCACGCAGAGCTAGCATCGCCAAGCCCAGCGCGTAGTAAAAGCAAATCGACGTAGTCGATATTTAGTTTTTTTAGTGAGCGCTCAAAGCTTTTTATCATGCCGCTTTCATTGCCGTTTTGAGCCTCGAGCGCGCTTTGGATAAATAGCTGTCCGCGCTCTAAGCCGCTAGCTGCAAATGCAGCTGCTACACCCTCCTTATCTCCGTCCGTATCGATCAGGCGGTAGCCTAGGCCTAGAGCCGCCCCCAGCGCATTTTTGTCTTTCAAATCATCAAATTTAGCTGCGCTAAGTCCGACGATCGGCATCAAAATTCTATTATTTAGCGTGAGATATGGCGTCATCGCAGCAAGCCTCTCGCCGAGATTTTTCGCACCGCTTAGATCTACGCCGTCCGTCAAATTTACCGCATTGGTCTTGCTAGTCTGCTCGGCAAACAAATCCAGCCCTACAGCAAGCCCCGCCGCACAAGTCGCCGCGCCCTTTATGAAGTCCCTTCTTTGCATTTTCGCTCCATTTTTGATTTTATCGATTGCTTGGCTAAATTTAAATTTGCAAAACAAAAGGCACCGCCGCGCCCAAATTTATTTAAAATCACGGAAATCTAAAATTTGCTTGCGACAAACAAGGTCTGAAAAAGCCACATTTAAATTTATCTAAATGCGCCCGAGTAGAAACTTATGCTCGCCAAACGCGGCCCAAAGAGCTAAAAAGTCAAATTTAGATCTCAAACGCGCATGAGCTTGGCTGTCCGCCCTCAAATCCCTTTTTAAACCACGTCATGCGCTGCTTTGACGAGCCGTGCGTGAACGAGTCTGGCGTCACGCGGCCTTGGTATTTTTTCTGTAGCGCATCGTCGCCTATCGCGCTCGCAGCGTTTAGCGCCTCCTCGATGTCGCCGTCCTCTAGCACCTTATAGCGCCCCATGTAGTGCGCCCAGACGCCCGCATAGCAGTCGGCCTGCAGCTCGACTTTGACTTGCAAGGCGTTTTGCTCTACCAGGCTTTTCGTGCGCGATTTTAGCTCGTTTACTTTACCGAGCGTTCCTAGCAAATTTTGCACGTGATGCCCGACCTCGTGGGCGATCACGTACGCCTGCGCAAAGTCGCCGGCGGCTTTGTATTTAGCCTCCAGTTCCTCAAAAAAACTAAGATCCAGATAGACTTTTTTATCCGCCGGGCAGTAAAAAGGCCCCATCTGCGAGCTAGCCGTGCCACACGCGCTAGAAACGCCGTCTCTAAAAAGCACCAAGCTAGGCTCCTTGTACTGCGCGCCGCCCGCCTTAAACACCTTGCTCCACACGTCCTCGGTCTGCGCCAGCACCGCTGAGACGAAGGCGACCTTTTCTTTCTCTTGCGGGCTATCTAGTGCCGCCCTTTGAGTGCCGGCGCCGCCGCCCTCAAGTAGCGCGAGAGGGTTAAAGCCCATAAAATACGCGACCGCGCCAATAACTAGTACCACGCGACCGATATTTGAGCCCAGCAAAAACCTGATAATCGGTATGAGCGCACCCAGCGAGCCCATGCTGTTTACGCTGTTTTGCCGCCTATCCTCAACGTTGTCGCTTCGTCTGCTGTCTTGCCATTTCATTTTTTACTCTTTCGTTTTGGATTTTTTGCTTAAATTTAGCTGCGGATTGCGCTCTTTTCTTGCCTTTTGCTGCTAAATTTAGGGCATATTTTAGCGACTATTTATAAATTTATCGCTTTAGCCTGCTGGCTAGCTCAAATTTGACGCGGTAAATTTGATGGTAAAAGTTGAGTTTAAACAAAGCAAAACGGCACGGCACAAAATAATCTCGCACAGCCGAGCCGTCAAATTTGAAGTTTCGAATTTAAAATCTAGCTCTAAACCAATCCAAAATTCGCCCCAAAATTCTCGCCAGCAAGATACCAAAAACTATACCGATGCCGTCTGCGACGACGTCGAGCAAGCTAAAATAGCGGCCCGGCACAAACGACTGCGCTACTTCTATCTGGATACCGTAAGCTAGCAAAATAGCAACCTTTGCGCCCAAATTTAGCCTAAAAAAGCCAAAATGCAAAGTAACGTAAAGCGTGGCGAATGCGATGAAATGATTTGCCTTATCCCAGCTGTTTTCGATGAGTTTTATCTGTGCTGGCGTGAGGGCCAGATACTCTATCGCTATTAAAAATATAACGAAAAATGCGGCGGAAATTTTAGAAAGATTCATGGATGTTAAGGGGTTATTTTAAACAAGAAGCGCCGTTTTAAGCGCTTCTAAATTTACTAATTTTATTCTACATCTTATCTTTTGCAGCGATACCCATTAGCCCTAGAGCCGTTTTTATCGAGAGCGCGACGACGGCGAAAAGCTTTAAAAGCTCGTCTTCGTTTTCGCTGCCTACGACGCGATTTTCGTTGTAAAACTTATGAAAATTCGCCGCCAAGCTCTTTAGGTAGTCGCAAATTTTATTCATCGAGCGCGTGTTAAAACTATCGACCAGGACATCGTTTAGCGTGAGCGCCTCAAATAGCAAGTTTTTGCCGTCTTCGTTCAAATTTGCAAACTTCACGCCCGCGACATCAGCGACGTTTTTGCCAGCTTTTGCGAAAATTTGATTGATCCTCGCGTGCGCGTAGTTGATATAAAATATCGGGTTTGAGCTATCCTCGCGCTTTAGCTCGTCCACGTCAAACTCCAGGTGCGTGTCGCAGCGCTTGCTGAGAAATATAAATCTAAGTGCCTCGTAGCCGATCTCCTCGACCACGTCGCTCATCAGCACGACGTTGCCCGCGCGCTTGCTCATCTTGTAGGCTTCTCCGTCTTTTAGCAGGCTCACCATCTGCGAAAGTATGATTTCAAGGCGATTCTCGTCGTATCCTAGCAGATGTAGCGCCGCCTTCATGCGCGCGATATAGCCGTGGTGATCGGCGCCCCAGATGTTGATGCAGCGATCAAATCCGCGCCTAAATTTATCGTCGTGATACACCACATCGCCGGCTAGATAGGTGCCGCGACCATCCTCGCGCACGATGACGCGGTCTTTTTCGTCGCCCACTTCGCTTGATTTTAGCCAGATTTTACCTTCGCTCTCGTATATGCCGTTCTCGTTTTTTAGGCGATCTAGCGTGAGAGGGAGCTTATCGTAGTAGCTCTTTTCGCTAGCCCAGTTTTCTATGAAAATTTGAGCGTCGGCTAAATTTTGCTTGATTAAAACCAGCACCCTATCTTTGCCAAACTCGGCGAGTTCTAGATTTCGGCTCTCGTCGTAAAATATCTCTTTGCCGAATTTCTCTAGCGCTTCTTTTGCGATAGGCTCGATGTAGTCGCCGCGGTAAAATTTCTCCGGATACGCCACGCTCTCGCCGAACAGATTTTCGCGCGCCCAAAGCGATATGGACGTGCCTAGAAGCTCGATTTGATTACCTGCGTCGTTGATGTAGTATTCAGTCGCGATATTTTCGCCTATGTGAAGTCCGACGCGAGCTAACGTATCGCCGAAAACCGCGCCCCTAACGTGCCCGATGTGAAGCGGACCGGTCGGGTTTGCGCTGACATACTCAAGTAAAATTTTCTCGCCGCTAGTTGCGCCACCTTTTGCGAACTCGCTCGGATTTGCAAGGCTAGCGGAGGCAAATTTATCCAAAAATCCCGACTTTAGTTTAAAATTTATATAGCCGTTTAGCGCCGTAGCCTCAAAAACTTCGCTATTTTCAAATTTAGACGCTAGCTCGGCGGCGATAGCAACGGGGGATTTTTTGAGCTGTTTTGCTAGGCTAAAAGTAGGCATAGCGTAGTGCGCCAAGCCCTTATCTTTTGGCTTTTCTAGCGCAAAGTCAAAGTCTACGGCGCCTTTTATCTCGTTTATTACGCTTTTTTTCAACGCCTTTCCTTACGCGTTTTTAGCCGTATCTTCAGTCTTTGCGGCGGTTGCGGTTTCTTCTTTTTTCTCTTCTACTTTTTCTACGTTCTCGGCTTTTTTATCGTCTTCCATTTCCGATTTGAAGCTCTTTATTCCCTTACCTAGGCCTTTTGCGAGCTCGGGGATCTTTTTCGCTCCAAAAAGTAAGACCACGATAAGTAAAATAATAAGCAATTGTTGGACGCTTGGACCCATTTTTTCTCCTTTTGGTTTTCGTTATATTAGCATAATTTTATCAATTATTCCATTTGTTAATAATCTCTTTTGCGTCTAAATTTGACGTTTTTAGGCGCATCGAGCGCAAAATCCCGCGCAAATTTTCGTAGCAGTTTTGCAAGTCGTCGTTTATCAAAAAATAATCGTACTCTAGGATATGCTCCATCTCGCCGACTGCGTTTATCAGCCGTTTTTCGATAGTTTCCGCACTGTCGGTGCCACGATTTTGCAGCCTTGATTTTAGTTCGTTTTTACTAGCCGTCGTGATGAAAACGGAGGTGATATTTTTGGCAAATTTTGATTTTGCGATATTAAAACCCTGCACGTCGATATCAAAAATCGCTATCTTGCCCTCTTCAAGCGCGTTTAAAACGGGCTTTAGCGAGGTACCGTAGTAGTTGCCGTGCACGCACGCCCACTCCAAAAACTCATCCGCGTCTATCCCTTTTTTAAACTCGTCTTCGCCTATAAAATAATAATTCACGCCCTCGATCTCGCCCTGTCTCGGCGCTCTCGTTGTGCTTGATATCGAAAAATAAAGATCGTTTTCCTCTTTTAAAAGACGGCTTAAGAGCGTGCTTTTGCCGCTACCGCTAGGGCCTGAGACGATTAAAATTTGCCCTTTCAACTATTTTTCCTCAAAGCTTATATTGATTTTTATGTTGAGATTTTTTAGAGCTTCTCGTAGTTCGCCGTCTTGCAGCGAGTTTTCCAGATTTTTAGCCACGGCGTCTGAAATTTGAGCCTTTAGCTCGTCTATCTTTGACGTCGTTTGAGCTTTTTGCGAGCTCAAATTCGCCGCTTCGCCGCCATCAAATCCGCTTTCGTTAAGCGCTAATGCCATATCTTTTTCGCTGATTTGCTCGATATCGCCGTACTCGCTCGGATGAAGTTCCTGCGCTATTTCAGGCTCGTTTTGCATGTCGTCAGATTCGATGATTTCTTGCATGTCTTGCTCTAAGCTCGCTTCCGCCTCGTCTTGCTGCTCATCCTCGGTAAAAATATCCTCCGCAAGCTCATCATCCGAAATATCTTGCGTCAAATTTTCTTCGCTCGAAAAATCCTCTCCGCCTCGCCAGCTACGTCCATATCATCTAGTAAAGACTCATCGCCCAAAGCGCTATTTTTGACCTGCACCTCTTGCTCGCTAGGTTTATCAAACTTCATATTTTCGCTAGCGAAAATATCCTCTTGCTCATCAAGTTTATCGACCGCAAATTTATCATCAACTACCGTTTCTTTTAAATCTTCGACAACTTCAAAGTCTTTCTTGCCATCTACGGTTGCAAACTCCGTTATATTAAATGTAGAACCATCCCCTGATTTAAATTTGACATCCAAATCCTCGTCGTCCGCTTCTAAATTTCCAGACAGATCGTCCATCTTGTCGATTTCGTCGATTTGGCTCTTGATATCTTCAATCCTATCATCAAAATCAAGCTCTAATTTACCCCCATCAAATCCCTTTGACCCCTCTTCACTATGCGCTGCATCAAGCTCTGTTGTGTTAAATATAGGATCATCCGGTATTTGAAATTTGACATCTATATGCTTATCATCGGCATCTAAATCTGCAGAAAAATCATCAAAATTATTATCTTTTACAGCAACATCAAATCCGTCTAGCTCTGCAAATTTCATTATTTCGTCATCTATCAAACCATCCAAATTTAGCTCATCGTCCTCAAGTTTGTCGCTTAGCTCGTCCATATCGTCGATAGCTTTTACGATCTCACTTAGCTCGTCAAATGCGCTATCTTTACTAGGTACCTCGCGAGCAACATTAGCCAATTCGTTGTCCAACTCAAAATCGCCAACATCAGCATCGATTATTTCTTTCTCAATGATTTCTTTGGTCGGATCGTTCGTAAACTGAAGTCCATCGACCGATGCTTCGCTAGTTTCATCGCTTGTCGTAACAGGTTGCTCGGCGCCCTTTGTCTTGCTCGCCAGATCCTCCACGATAGCGATAAATTCCGTCGGCAAAAACGGCTTTGGCAGTATCCTGTCGGCATTTTCAAAGGTCGGAGAATTTTTAGAAGAAAGGTATAAAATTTTATTTGCGAATTCTTTTAGGTTCATCTCTTTTGCGTCGATATCGCTGTCGATGATAAGCACGTCAAAAACGCCGCTAAGCTCGCTAGCATCGCCGATCTCGACGTATTCGTAACCCATTTTGCTAAGAGCCAGCGTCGCCAAGCGCGATACCGCGGGGTTGGCGTTTACAAGAACGATTTTCACGAATTCTCCTTTTTATACCTAAAAAACGTATTTTAAAACATTTTCCATTACTTCAAGCTTAGTTTTAGAAAAATAGCGACGGAAGGTCGTTGATAACGCGAAGCACTAGCTGCCTAAAAAGCTCCATCATGCCCGCTAGTATCGCGATCAGCACGGCAAAGCCGATCGTGATCTTGATCGGGTAGCCAACCACTAGCAGGTTAAACTGCGGCATGGTCTTCATCAGCATACCGAAAATCAGATCCGAAAGCAGCGAGAGCGCCAAAATCGGGAAGGAAATGATAAATCCAAAAGTAAACAAATTTATCATGGATTTTGAGGCGTACTGCACGATATCTGGGCTCGGGTAAAAGCCGCCTAACGGAACGTGCGTAAGCGAATTTGAGATAAAAAGCAGGATAAGATGATGCCCGTCGAAGGCCAAAAAAGTCATGAGCGCGAGGAAATTTATGATATTTGAGATCACTGGCGAGCTAAGGCCGGTCTGCGGGTCTAGTACCGAAGCCATCGAAAAGCCCATGATCATCGAGATCTGCTCGCCTGCTAGCTGCAAACTGGCAAAAACGATGTGAAGCAGCAGTCCTGCACAAACCCCCAGCGCCGCCTCGCTCACGATCTCTACGGCTAGATAGTAAATCTCGCCACTTTTGATACTAGCAAGCGGAAACAAAAATAGCGTTAGCAGAAACGAAAATGCAGTCCTGACGCTCATAGGGATCTGCTCGTGTCCGTAAAACGGGAAAAATAGCATCAGCCCGCCGATACGCGCAAAAAGCAACATAAAGGTGATGACGCGCTCGGGCGCGAAAAACTCGACTAGCTCCACCTGACTCTTTCGTTTTAAATTTAAATGCCGTTATTTTAGGGTTAAATCCTTGAAACTTCGGTAAATTTGAAAGACAGATGAAAACGTGCCGAAATTTTGGCGCTACCGGGCGTAGTAAAACGCTGCTTTGAGCGCTAAATTTATGCACGCAGTTGCCCATTTTAAAATTTAGGCGGTTTAAATTTATCGACCGCTTTACATTTTTA
>NZ_CALINL010000007.1 GCF_938045225.1 uncultured Campylobacter sp. | reverse complement strand
GTAGCCAGAGCGTCATCGACGTCTTCGTCGACCTCTACCGCAAGGGGCTCATCTATCGCGGCGTGCGCGTCGTCAACTGGGACCCCAAGGCGCAGACGGCACTTAGCGACGAAGAGGTCGCCTATATCTGCGAGAGCGTGCGAGAGATAGCTAAAACGCGTGTTTAAAAGGAAAATTTACGCCTTCGCGCAGGAGTATTTTTACGCTCCGAATTTGTGGCAAAAGTGCCTAGCTATAGTGCTTTTGCCATTGAGTGCGCTTTACTGTGCGAGCGTGATTTTAAAGGCCAAGTTTAGTAAAACTTTAGATTTTGATATCCCGATTATCAGCATCGGAAATTTAACCCTAGGCGGCAGCGGAAAGACGCCGCTCGGTATTGCTATCTTAAACGAATTTGAGGGCGGCTGCGTTATTTTGCGAGGCTACGGCAGGGCTTCAAGCGGCCTCGTCAAGGTTGCGATCTCGGGCGAAATTTTAGTGGGCGTCACGGCTAGCGGCGACGAAGCCATGGAGTACGCAAAAAGCGTGAAAAACGCAAACGTCATCGTGAGCGAAAACCGCGACGTCGCGATAAAAGAAGCCCTAAATTTAGGCGCAAAGTACGTGTTGCTAGACGACGGCTTCGGCAAATTTCACATCAAAAAATTTAACGTCCTGATCCGCCCATCTGCAAAGCCGTATTTTGATTTCGTCCTGCCTAGCGGCGCGTATCGCTACCCGAGCAAATTTTACGCCAAAGCCGACTACGTCGTAAAAGAGGGCGAGGATTTTACGCGCACAAGTGAAATCATAAATCAAACTAAAAAGATGGTTTTAGTGACCGCTATCGCAAATCCGCAGCGCTTGGAGCCTTATTTTAGTCTTTGCGTGGGGCGCGAGATATATCCCGATCACTACGCGTTTTCGCGAGACGAGCTGGTAGAAATCCTAACCCGCTACGGCGCGACCTCGCTTTTGGTCACGCGAAAAGACGCCGTAAAGATGGAGGAGTTTGGCCTGCCGCTCTCCGTTATCGCGCTAAAAACGACGTTGGCGGATAAATTTAAACGAATTATCAAAGAGAAAATTCTATAATCTCCTAAAAATTTTAGGACGCTTTAAATGAAATTCATACTAACTTCTTGCGCCGATAAGGTTGCAGCCAAAGCTCTAGCCAAAAAGCTCGTAAAAGCTAAATTTGCCGCTTGCGTCAGCGTTTTTAAGGCAAATAGCGTTTATTTTTGGGGCGGCGAGATAAAGGACGAAAAGGAGCGGGTCTTACTCATAAAAACCGCGGTTAAATTTAAAAAAGTCGCTAAATTTATCGCAAAACATCACGATTACGATCTGCCAGAGATTGTGGCTTTTAAGGCGGATAAAGCTAGCAAAAAATACAAAAAATGGATAAAAAAGGAAAGTAAATGAAGCTATTTCAAACTAGAGCGAATGCGGGCGAGAGCCTAAAAAGCGTGGAATTTAGCCAGGCGCTACTTAGCCCCAGCTCCGCTCACGGCGGGCTTTACGCGCCGACGCAGCTACCTAGGCTGGACGATAATTTTTTTGCAGAGGCTATAAATTTAAACTACGCGCAAATCGCTCTGAAAATCATAGAGAAATTTGGATTTGACGCGGATGCGGCGATGTTTGAGCGGGCGGTGAAGCGGTATGAGAGATTTGACGATCCGCAAAATCCCGTGCAAGTGCGAAAAATCGGCGAAAACATCTATGTAAACGAGCTTTATCACGGGCCTACGCGCGCTTTTAAGGATATGGCATTGCAGCCGTTTGGCGCGCTACTTAGCGAGCTAGCCGCAAAAAGAGGCGAAAAATACCTCATAATGTGCGCCACCAGCGGCGACACGGGGCCTGCGACGCTCGAGACCTTTGCGGACGCGCCCGGCGTTAAAGTCGTTTGCCTCTACCCAAAAGACGGCACGAGTGAGGTACAGCGCCTACAAATGATAAATGCCGACGCCGCAAACCTCAAAGTAATCGGCATCGAGGGCAACTTCGACGATGCGCAGCGCGCGCTAAAAAGCCTGCTGGCTAGCGAGAAATTTAAAGAGCGTCTAAGCGCGGCCGGACTTTCGCTCTCGGCGGCGAACTCGGTAAATTTCGGTCGAATTTTATTTCAGATCATCTATCACGTTTATGCCTACGTTTATCTACTCAAAACGGGCGAGCTAAAGGGCGAGTTTGACATCGTCGTGCCTAGCGGCAACTTCGGCAACGCCCTAGGCGCATACTACGCTAAAAAAATGGGCGCGAAAATCGGCAAAATCAAAATCGTCTCAAACGCAAACAACATCCTTACCGAGTTTTTCACGCAGGGGCGATACGATCTGCGCGGCAAAAGCCTGGTTAAGACGATCAGCCCTGCGATGGATATCCTTGTTTCTTCAAACGTCGAGAGGTTGCTTTTTGATAAATTCGGCGCCGTGCGAACCAAAGAGCTGATGGATAATCTTGCGAGTGAAGGCTTTTACGAGCTTTCAAATAGCGAGCTAGACGCGCTAAAAGAGGACTTTGATGCTGATTTTTGCAGCGACGCGGAGTGCGAGAAATACATAAAAGAGTGGGCAGCAAAGGGCGTCGCCGTCGATCCGCACACGGCTACATGCTTTAAAGTGGCGGCGAATTTAGCGCGTCCGTGCGTGATAACGTCGACCGCGCACTGGGTCAAATTTGCTCCGAGTATGTTTAAAGCGCTAAAAAACGAAATGCTAAAAGACGAAAAAAGCGGGCTTGAGGCTTTGGCAGCGGAGTTTAAGGATGAAGTGCCCGGCGCGATAAAGTCACTCTTTACAAAAGCCGCCGTACACAATGAAATCGCCGCAAAGAGCGATATAGAGGCTAAAATTTTAGCCTGGATCGAGCGATGATTATCATCCCGGCAAGGCTCGCTTCGACGCGAATGCCTAATAAAATTTTACGCGAGATAAACGGCGTTCCGATGTTCGTCGCTACGGCGCGCAGGGTGAGCGCGGCTGACGAGGTCGTGATAGCCGCAGACGACGAGGGCGTGGTGCAGATCGCGCAAAAATTCGGCTTTAAAGCCGTGATGACGAGCCGGGCGCATCAAAGCGGAACCGACCGCATCAACGAAGCTGCGGGCATGCTTGGCGTCAAAGATAGCGAGATCATCATAAACGTGCAGGCCGACGAGCCCTTTATCGAGCCTGAAAATATCGTCAAATTTAGAGAATTTTGCGAGAAAAACGCGGAGAGAGCATTTATGTTTTCGTGCTTTAAATTTGTCGGCAGCGAGCTAGCGGACGATAAAAACCTGGTCAAAGTAGTGACCGACGACGCTGGCTACGCGCTTTATTTTTCTCGCTCGCGCATCCCGTTTGACCGCGCACCGTTTGACGCATACAAGGCACATCTGGGCATCTACGGCTATAGCGCGGCAAATTTAAAAAGATTTTGCTCCTTTGCGCCTTCGACGCTCGAAAATACCGAAAAACTAGAGCAACTGCGCGCTCTATCAAACGGCGAGAAAATCCTCATGCTCGAAGTGCAAAGCGACAGCATCGGTATCGACTGCGAGGAGGATCTGCAAAGGGCGCGAGAGAAATTTGGAATTGAGTTAGATTAACGCCCAAAGCCCCGAAATTTGGTAAATTTGCCTAAAGGAAAAATGCATGACAAATGAGAAATTTACCGAACAGGTCACGACTCTGGCGAAATTTTTGCAAACATACTGCGGCGACAAACATGCGCTAGAGCCAAGACGCGAGATAAATTTGGAGCTAATTTATAAGGGCGAAAATCTAAATCATAGCGTCCAAGCGCAGCTTTGCGCCGAGTGCGATCAGCTGTTTTTCTACGCTCACGAGCGGCTTTTGGCCTGTTCGCACGATATCAAGCCAAGCTGCCGCAAGTGCCCGCATCCATGCTACGAAAAGCCTAGATGGACGCAGATGGCAAAGATAATGAGATATAGCGGCATGAAGCTCGGCCTTGTAAAGCTTAAAAAGATATTTACATTTTCAAAGACGGCGGAGTAGAGCTCGCTAAATAGCATGCTTGAAACCAAATTTGGTAAATGATTCGACCAAGCATAGCTTCAATGCTATTTTAAAATCAACACGGAATAACTCGAAATTTTGAATTTTAGCCGATGGACAGCGCAAATTCAGCGAAAGCATAATAGCTTAACTGTTTTAATCAAGGTTTAGAGTTTTTGGGATTTTGGAGATTAGTTGGTTACCCTGAAAGGATTCGAACCTCTGTTAGCTGATCCAGAGTCAGCAGTTCTACCACTAAACTACAGGGTAACGATAGGCGAAATTATAGCGAGCAAAATTTAAATCAGCTTTAATTATCTAAAATTTTGAGGATAAAACCGTAAAAATCTCCGCACAAATTTCACAGCCCGAATTTTTCAAGATGGGCTAAAAACTTTTCGGGCGGGTAAAAGCCGATAAGGCGTGCATTTTTTAGCTCGTCTTGCATGTGGCTACCTGCACGGAAAAATAGGATCGCAGGCGGCCCGATGAGTCCGAATTTTTTCATTATATGCGCATCGTCACTGCTATTTTTCGTTACGTCCACTCGCAAAAGAGTAAAATTTTCTATCTTTTTTAGCACGGCTTCGTCTTTAAAAGTGATCTCGTCAAGCTCGTTGCAGCTAGCGCACCAAGTTGCATAAAAGTCGATAAGCACGGGTTTAGACGAGCTTTTTACCGCATTTTCTAGTTCGGTCAAATTTGAGATGGCGATAAAATTCGGTTCGTTTTTACTCAAATTTACGCCCGCGCCGCCTGCATTTTTAAAACCTTCAAGCGGATTTAGCGCCGATTTCGCACCCGAAAATGAGCCCACGATCAACAAAACAGAGTAGATAAAGGCTAGTAGCGCCGTGCCTTTTAGTAGTTTTTTGCCGCCGCTTTGCTCGCTACTTGTCGCATCGAAAGCTCCGAAAAATACGCTAGCAAACACGCCGATAACGCCGTAAAGCAGTATCTCCGCCGTAGCGCCTATCACGCGCGCGCTCAGCCAAACCGCCATTATTAGCATGATAAAGCCAAAAAGCGTCTTGATTTTATCCATCCAAGCGCCCGGCCGCGGTAAAATTTTACCCGAGCTCGCACCGATAAGTAGTAGCGGCACGCCCATGCCAAGCCCCATCGTAAATAGCGCAAGCCCGCCAAATAGCGCGTTTCCGCTCTGCGCTATGTAAAGCAGCGCGCCCGCAAGAGGTGCGGCGACGCAGGGGCTAGCGATGAGCGCGGATAAAAATCCCATCGCAAAAACGCCGATTATTCCGCCTTTGCTTTGAGCTTTTTTGCTAAGCGCATTTTGCATGGCAAGGGGCATCTGAAGCTCGTAAAGTCCGAACATCGAAAGCGCGAGCGCGACGAAAACGAGGCTAAAGCCGATCAGTACGGCCGGGGTTTGCAGCGCGCTTTGCACGCCCGAGCCAAAAACGCTAGCCGCCACGCCTGCGACCGCGTAGGCGCACGCCATCGCAAAAACGTAGATAAGAGATAGGAAAAAGCCGCTCGCGGCGCGCGATTTTTTGTTTTTGTCATTTTTAGCGTGCTGGTTGTCGCTATCAAATTTGGCCGAGGTTTCGTCTGACGCGCTTAAATTTACGGCACCGTTTTTGCCGTCATGCGTGCTGCTAGCTTGTTTTGAGACGATGATAGATGATAGGATCGGGATCATCGGAAAGATGCAAGGCGTGAGCGAGAGTAGCAACCCGTAGCCAAAAAACGTGGCGAGCGAGAGGAGGAAATTTGCGCTGCTAAGGCTTGCGGCGATGGAGTCTTGCTCGGAAAGCGGGGCTTGCGAGCTTACAAAATCAGGCTCGGCGGCCTCTATGATCTGTGCGACCGAGTAGCCGCCAAGACCCTTTTTGACGCTAAATTTGAGTACTTGCGGTTGGTAGCAGATGCCGTCTTTGGCACAGCCTTGGTATTCAAGCTTTAGCGTGAAATTTTCGCCGCCGCTAAGCCCTTTTAGCAAATTTATCGGTACGAAAAGGCTAAATTGGCTCGTATAAACCTCGCGTTCGTCGTAAATTTCGCCTTTTGGGAAGTTTAGATGCGAGTTTAAAATTTTATCCTCTAGGCTCGCTGCTAGGCTGTCTTTGTAGACGTGGATATTTGGCGCGGGGGCAAATCTAAACTCGACGTTTTGCTCGTCGGCGTGCGCGGTGAGACCGAAGGCTTCTTTGACCGAAAGCGGTTCGGCAAACATAGCGCAGCAAGTCAGAATCGCCGTAAAAATCACCCTAAAAATCATAATATTCCTTGAAATTTTTGTCGTATTTTACACAAGCTCCCATAAAGTCAGCGTTAAATGTTAAATTAAGAGGCGTATTTTAGCTAAATTTTAATTATTTGATAGTAATATTTTAAAAATACCCAAAGGAGGTTTAGAGTGAGTAAAAACGGCACGGATAGCGTAAAATTCGACTACGAGCACGAGCTTAGAAAGCTACAAATCGAGCTTTTAAAATTTCAAAATCACGTAAAAGAGCAGGGTCTGCGCGTACTCATCATCATCGAGGGGCGCGACGCGGCGGGCAAGGGCGGCTCGATAAAGCGCCTAACCGAGCATCTAAATCCGCGCGGTTGCCGCATCGTGGCGCTTGAAAAGCCGAGCGACGTCGAGCGCTCGCAGTGGTATTTTCAGCGTTACGTCGCTCATTTGCCAAGCGCAGGCGAGATCGTGATCTTTGACCGCTCGTGGTACAACCGCGCCGGCGTCGAGCCCGTTATGGGCTTTTGCACGCAAGAAGAGCACAAGGAGTTTTTGCGCGAGGTGCCTAAATTTGAGGAGATGATCAAAAACTCGGGCATCATTTTCTTTAAATTTTACCTCTCGGTTTCAAAAGAGGAGCAAAAAAAGCGTTTCAAAGAACGCCTCACCGACCCGCTCAAGCAGTTTAAAATTTCTCCCGTGGATGAAAAAAGCCAGGAGCTCTGGGATCAGTACACCATCGCCAAGTACTCGATGCTGCTAGCTTCAAACACGCCGTTTTGCCCATGGACCATCATCGTCTCAGACAGCAAAAAACAGGCTCGCATCAACCTTTTTAGGCATATCCTAGCAAACGTAAAATACCCGAAAAAAATAGACGCCAAAAACTTTGAGTGCGACGAAAACGTCGTAAGGAGCGGCGAGGAGGAGATACGCCAAATGGAGGCAAATCTCAAAAACGAAAAGCTATCCAAGATGAACGGGTAGGGCGAGCTTGGGTCAAATTTGACGTGCGGCGCGGGAGAATAGTCTCGCGAGAATTTGTCAAAACAGGTCAAATTTGACTCGGCCGTCCTGCACCTTTTTGATACGAATGGCGGAATCGGCACTTATCCGTTTCAATTTAATAGCCTCTTTTGCAAATTGAACAAAGCTAAGCTAAAATTTAACTCAAACCATAAATGGACTTGTTTTTTAGTCTTAATGATTAAAAATATTCAATTTAACGAGCCAGCTTAGCTCTCTTTGCTTTTCTGCTCTTCTTGAATTATATTTATACGATTCCAAGAGATAAAGTAAAGTATTTGTGTTATTACAAATATTATTATAGTTATACCAAAGCCGTATCTTATCTCATCGGTTATCCAAAATGAGTTTAAAAGCATGTAAAGGGTAGTAGATAGCGCGATAAAACAAAGAATGTAGCCATATATGCACCATCTAAATAGCTTTACGCCGGTTATCTTAGCGAGTTCAAAAAACATCAATGCCCACATACAAATTAAAAATAATATACTTAAAGCTCCTAAAGCAATACCGGCATTTAGAGGCATGTTTGGGTTATCTAAAGCAGGAATAGTTATGAGATTTGAAAATATTATACCCAAAATAAATAGTGTATAAAAAGTCATCAAAGATGATGATTTGGCGATATTGGCAATCCTTGAAACGGCAACATACATAAGTATTAGCCAAATTAAGCGAAATACTATGCCTCCGACTGGCCATTCACTATTCCCCATAAATAAGCTGGCTATAAAAAATACATTTGCAAGAAATGCAAAACCTTTTATGCGCTCTAATTTATTATTAAAAATTTCGTTATCATTTTCCACATGTTCCCCTTTTTCTTAATTTTGAAAATTTACTGATTATATTTGATCCAAGAGACCAAATTTACTTTTATTATAGTTTTTATTTGCTAAAAATATATTTATATAAAACGACTTAGATTTAAGTTGTGTTAGTTAATTTTATGAAATTTTACAACAGGATTTAACTAAACATCCTCCACGTCATCCACGCCGCACCATGCGCCAACTAGCAGAGCCTGAGCCGTCGCCGTTATCAAGATATTGATCCAGTGGAGCGCGCTAC
>NZ_CALINL010000006.1 GCF_938045225.1 uncultured Campylobacter sp. | reverse complement strand
TCTCACGAATTAAATTTCCTTTCAAAACTATTCCTTCGAGGATCAAGTAAGACTATTGAACTTCTTTGAATCCTTCTTTAACTAGGAAGTTTTTAGTAACTTCATAGCTGGAACATCGGTTTCTCCATCACCTATGTATATCATATTTTCAAATAAAATACGTCTTTTATTCTCTGGTATATATTTATTAATTAGTTTATTGTCCCAAGCGTTAAGAATTCCTTTGCTTATCCTGTATAAATATTGAGTTTTTGTCGTATAGTTAATTGCCAAAGCTGGCCAAGTCGGTTTGCCATATTCATCATACATAAATGATGACGCATAAATATTTTTAAATTTATTCGCTATAGTCGTTCCATCGATCATTTCTTTAGTGCCTGATGATACTATATAATGCTCAATCAATATCCCCTTTTGTGCAGCATAATCATTAATCCTTTCAAAAAACTCTTCCACACCGTTAAAATATTTAACAGTTTTACCGTGTTTGCTAAGCTCCTCTCTTGTAATTTTTGCACCAGCACCATATGCTTTTTTAACAATCAAATACATGTATGACAATATCTCATCCATATTGTTTTCTTCAGATAGTTCCTTTACGTTATTCCAAAAATCTTCTTTTTTTATACCTAGTGTTGTTGGTATAAAAGAATTTTCTTGTATATTGCCTCTTGCTAGTGTTCCGTCAAAATCATATGCGATTGCCATTATTACATTGCTTTTTTCACATAACATGTTCTTATTTCTCCTTTTAGTAGTTTTTGCATCAAGCCTTGTTTTTGTTTTTTTAAATTTTCTAGCTTTAAATTTAGTAAATTTATCTCATCATCGCAAGCCGTTAAAACCTCTGCGATTTTTTGTTGCTCGTCTAAATTTATAGGCACTAGAATGCTTCTTGACAAAAAAGTATCATTACTAATATTTATGGTGTTTTTTGCTCCCTTTTGTATAATTGGCTGCAAATAGTTATTTGTCCTTATTGATGATTCAAAAAAGTAATGCAATAAAGTACCCAAAAATTTATTTATCGGCTCAAATACTCCATATAATGGAGAAACAATAACATTAAATGGGTTTAAATTTTGCTTTATAATGCCGAATGGAAAGTCCCCCGTTGGACTTTTTGTATATACCAAATCAAATGGCTTTACCAAATTATAGTTTGATGTATCTTCGGCTGAAAAACTACGCCCCAAATGTTCTATTTGATTAATAATCCCCTTATGAACAGATACAGAAAAAACCTCACTTTTGTTATCACTTTTAATTTTATGCTCTTTTAAAATTTTATCAAGCTTTGTTTCTCGCCACTCGTCTTGAAACTCAGGGAAGCGGATTTTGGCTGTAAGTAAATTTTGCATAAGGGCTTTTTTAAACTGCTTTTTGTTTTCTATCAAATTTATAGTTAAATTTATAGCCTCATCCCAAGTAGATAAAATTTCCGCTATCTTTTCTTGCTCGTCTAATGGCGGAAGTGGGATTTTAAAATTTAATAAATTACTATTATTGATTGAATTTATTGTTGCCCCAAGATCGTTTTTTACTTGTTTAAAAAACGTATTTGTTTTAAAGATATGTATCAAGAATAAATTATAGTTGCTTCGAAAAATAGCCATAAAGGCACCAAATGCCAAATCCTTATATTTTTCTGTAATTAATGCATTTTTACCAATTAAATTTTTACTACCATTTCTCACGCAAATTAAAATATCATTTTCTAGCGTTTTATTAAATTTTGATATACCTTTTACATATACATCATCATTATTAAGAACAATAAAATTATCATTTATGTTTGACGAGCGTAAGACCAACAATCCATTATTTGAAACATTTTCAGGACTATATGTTAGCCCATTTACTATTTTTCCAATTTCCCCAAGCCTCACGATCTTCCACCCACTCGGTAAATTTTTAAATTCGCTCATAACCCAAGCTCCGCAAGATACTCGCTCATCTTGTTTTGAACGCTTTTTAGCTCGGCTTCTAGGCGTGAAATCTCAGCCTTTGTAGCCTCGATATCCACAAGCTCTTCTTCTTCAAAAGTATCGACGTAGCGAGGGATGTTTAGGTTGTAGTCGTTCTCTTTTATCTCGCTAAGGCTTGCTAGGTGGGAGTATTTTTCTATCTCGCTTCTATTTTTATAGACTGAGACTATTTTGTCGATATTTTGAGCGGTTAGGGAGTTTTGATTTTTGCCTTTTTCAAATTCTTTGCTAGCGTCGATAAATAGCACGTCTTCGTTTGCGCGGTTTTTCTTAAAAACGAGTATGCAAGCAGGTATGCTCGTGCCGTAAAATAAATTTGCCGGTAGTCCGATAACGGCGTCAAGCAAATTTTCCTCGATCAGTTTTTGGCGTATCTTGCCCTCGTTTGCCCCACGAAATAGCACTCCATGCGGAAGTACGACGCCCATTTTGCCGTTATTGTTTAGGCTTTTTATCATGTGCACGACAAATGCGTAGTCGCCCTTGCTCTTTGGCGGCAAGGCATAGCCGCTAAATCTCATAAAAGGATCGTTTAGGGCAAAGTCAGCGCCCCATTTATCTAGGCTAAACGGAGGATTTGCCACGACTATGTCAAATGTTTTGATGAGATTATCTTGTAGATGCAGCGGATTTCTGATCGTGTCGCCCCACTCGATCACAGCGTCGTTTATCTCGTGCAAAAACATATTCATCTTGCAAAGTGCGTGAGTTTGTCCGTTTTTCTCCTGTCCGTAAAGGCGGAAATTTTTGCTACCGACCTCTTTTGAAGCTTTGATAAGAAGCGAGCCCGAACCACAAGTAGGATCATAGATCATATCGCCGTCTTTTGGCTCGACTAGCTTTGCAAGAAGCGTAGAAACCTCGCTTGGCGTGTAGAACTCTCCGCCTTTTTTGCCTGCGTCGCTTGCAAAATGAGCTATGAGATACTCGTATGCGTCGCCGATTATATCGTTGCCCTCAAGCATGGATGGGCGAAGATCTAGCCTGCTATCGCTAAAATCCTCGAGTAAATTTTGCAAGATAGCGTTTCTCTCTTTTGTGTCGCCAAGCTTGTTTTTGTTGTTAAAGTCAATGCTTCTAAAGATGCCCTCAAGCTTGTCTTTATTGTCCTCTTCGATCTTTTCTAGCGTTTTATTCATTATCTCGCCTAAATTTAGGGCCTCTTTGTGTGCCAAAAGATACTCAAAAGTGCAGCTCTCATCAAGCTTAAATTTCTCTTTCTTTAGCTTTGCTTCGATCCTCTCGCTCTTCTCGCCATACTCGGCTCTAAGCAATTCAAGCTTTTCTTTGTAAAAATCAGATAGATACTTAACAAAAAGCATCGTTAAAACATAGTCTTTATAATCGCTTCCGTCCATCGTGCCGCGAAATGTGTCGCAAGCTTTCCAAACTACGTTATTTATAGTATCTTGAGTGGTCTTTTGCATCTTAGTTCTCCTCTTTTTTTATCAAATTTTCAAATATGCTTTTGTGGTATTTTTGCTTTTGAGCTACTAAATTTTGTAAAATTTCGCTCTCTTGGCGAGCTAAATTTAGGTATTTTACTATCTTGTTTTGAGTTTGCAAATTTATGGCTGGTATTTTTATGTTATTTAAGCTTGCAACGCCTATCATCGCTATTGTAGTGCCTGAAACATCTGGTGCAAGGGCTCTTTTAACGGCGCTACTATTTAGATAATGCGCCACAAAACGCGGATCAAATTTAGCACTCTTAACCCTTATGCGAACCATCAAAGACGTAAAGATGAGATCGCTATACTCTTTGTCTATATAAACGGCGAAATTCGGCTCTCTAAGCCGCAGCAAGATATCGCCTTGGCTCACTTTATAATCCTCGTTTATTTGCTCGCTAGATATAAATTCGTCCGCAAAAGCATCGCCGTAATACGCATCTTCTGTAAACGACTTTAGCGAGACGATTTTATACGAGTGCTCGGACGGACTATGCGCCTCAGCCTTTTTCCTGCTTAACACTAGTCCGGTTTTTATTTCGGCTATTTTGTTTAAATTTATCATCATAAAACCTTTTTATGTATTACTTTAAAAATAATACTAGGCGAAGTATATCAAGTAAGTTAGAAAATGTCAATAGTTTTTATACTATTTGCAAGTAATACAATAGAAATAATATAGTAAAACAAAAATCTATTTGATCGAATTTTGGCTTGTAAAATATTTGATAGTGAAATAAATTGTTCTGAAATATTCTAGGATATTAAATAAAAAATTGGAAAATTGCTGAAAATATTTTAAAATTTGGATTTTGAATGGATTTGATAGTAAAATGGCTCCGGATGCTGGATTCGAACCAGCGACCAATCGGTTAACAGCCGACTACTCTACCGCTGAGCTAATCCGGAACGTTTTAAAAGAAGTCGTATTATAGGCAAAAAAACTCCGTTTGTCAATAAATTTTAGCTTAAATTTTTGGATATCAAAAAATTAGTAGAAAAAAGAGTAAATTTTACCGCAAAAATCACGCAAGTCGGTAAAATTTAGTCCCCGCCGCATCTACTACTTTTATCTTTCCGTCCGCTAAAAGCTCCTGTAAATTTTGTTTCGAGCTTTCAGAGAAGCTATTTGTTACGTCGTTTTCGCTTTGCGGGCGGCGTTTTAATAGCTCAAGTAGCTCCTCTTTGCTAAGCTCGAATTTTTCATCGCCGTATTTTGCCGACGCTATCACGCACGGTACGCTGGAAATTTGCTGTGCAAGCTCACGCAAGAGCTCCTGGCTCACGCCCTTAACCGGATATGCGGGAGGACGGTCGATTGTACTTATATCTACGCGGGCTGGTGAAATTTGATTTAGTGCCACATTTAGCGCTTCAAATTCAGCTTTCGTGTCATTTAATCCTTTTACGACCAGGATTTCAAGCACTAGCTCGCCTTTAAATTCTCGCCTAAATTTAGCCATCGCAGCCACCAGCTCGCCGACGCCAATTTTTTCGCCCGAGCGATCGATCCTAGCAAAGGTCTTTTGCACCGCGCTATCAAGGCTAAATTTGACGATATCAAGCCCCTTTAACGCCTCGCAAATTTTAGGATCAAGCACGCCCGAGCCGTTTGAGAGTATTAGCGTTTTAGCCCGGCCTTTTATCAAATTTAGCTCGCGTACTAGCCACGCAAGATCGGGATAAAGCGTCGGTTCGCCGTTTGCCGTGAGCGTGATGACGTCGATATGCGGATGCACGGCAAGTGCGGCCTTCACCTCGGCGATTACTTGCTCTACGCTTGGCGGATTTTCTATCACTGCGACGGGTTTTGCCGCCGTGAGTTCACAATAAACGCAGTCAAAGTTACAGCACTTTTGCGCGGGCGATAGATCGACACCCAGCGAAGCGCCAAACCTGCGCGAGCTAACGGGACCAAAGACGATTTGCATTGATTTTCCTAAATTTAAGATGTGCGATTATACTAAAAGCCAGGGCAAAATTTATTAAAGCGGATAAAAAGAATATAAATCCTGAAAAATATTTAGATTTAAGCCGATTTAGTAGCAAATTTTAAAATACGCGATAAGCCCAATACGAAATTTATCTACCGCGCAAAAAGCTTTTAAAAAAGATATAAAGCAAAATTCTAAAATTTAGTTTCGCTCAAATTTTGCTTCACATAACCTCAAAAGTCATACATAAAAGTCAAATTTGACGACTCTACGCAAAAAGAAACGACAAAATGGCTAAATCTTTTCCTATGTCTTCCGCGATCGCCTTTGCCGTGCCATCTCTTCGTCGGTTACGACTCTCGGCTTATGATCCAAACGCTTTACTTAGCCGACCCGTCAATGTTGGTTGTAGCGTCGTCGCTCTCTGTCGCCTCGTTGATACTATACGTACATTCGGCCGACTTAAAGCTTAGAATAAGATCGAGCATGGCGCCATCATAATATTAAATTTGATGCCGCCACCCATATCTTATATCTTTATTGCGCTTCTTGTTTGAACCGCCTTGATAAAGTATTTTGCGTTTTCAACTGGCACATCAGGCAAGATCCCGTGTCCGAGATTAAAGATATGCGGCGCGTTTTTCATCGTCTGCAAAATTCGTTCCACACCCGCGTCGATCGCCTCCTTGCTATAAAGGCGCGTAGGCTCCATATTTCCTTGAAGGACGTATTTTGGGCTTAGTTTTGCTTTAGCAAGCTCGATCGGCGTACTCCAATCCACGCCAAAAACATCGAAATTTCCCGAAATTTTATCCAGATATCCGCTTATGCCTTTTGGAAAAACGATAACCGGAATTTGAGGAAATTCGGCCTTAAGCGCATCCACTATATCCATGATATACTTCCAACCGAACTCAAAATACGCCTCGTCCTCTAGCGCAGCTGCCCAGCTATCAAAAATTTGCACCGCATTTACGCCGGCTTTTATCTGCTCTTTCATGTAGCCTATGAGCGCGGCTGTAACCTTGGCTAAAATTTGATGCATAAACTCGGGATTTGAATATAAAAGCTTTTTGCTAACCGCGTAAGTTTTCGTCCCGCCGCCCTCGATCATATACGTAGCTATCGTCCACGGCGCTCCGCAAAAGCCGATTAGCGCTTTATCCTGCGCCAAATTTTCGCGCGTTAGCTTGATCGTATCGTATACGTAGTTTAAATTTTTGATCGATTTTTGAACATCCAGCCTATCTAGATCCTCTCTCGTCTTGATAGGATCGCTAAACACGGGCCCCTCGCCTTGAACAAATTTAAGATCCATACCCA
>NZ_CALINL010000005.1 GCF_938045225.1 uncultured Campylobacter sp. | reverse complement strand
TTCCGCTTTGATCTATTCTAACCCCGGTTAGATCGCCCGAAGCGTAGCCGTTTTGACTTATATCTTTAGTAGACGAATCGTCGTCCGCGCTAGTAAGTCCCGTCATAGTTCCCGTTTGACCGAAATTTAGCCTTATAGTTTGACCGCCGGCTGAGCCGTTTTGCGCGCCGAAAGTGATACTGGCAGGACTATACGTCGCTAGCGAGCCGTCCGGGTTAAATCTCACGTAACCGGTTACTACGTTTCTAGGCTCTACGGTATTTATGGAGTTTGGCTCTGCTACTTGGATGACCATCGTCCACTCTGTTCCTCCGTTTTCTGTGTAGCCGCGTTTTATAAAATCCATTTTTATATTATGCTTCGTACCTAAGCTATCGTAAAGATCGGTGCTTGAGCTGTGAGCTGCCATATTTAGATTATCTGTTACTCTTATTGCTCCGCCTGCGCTTAAAGATCCTGAAATTGGCGCCATAGATGCGGTAAATTTGACGTTTTCGGTTACGTTTTTGGTAGCGTTAGTTAAGCCTGTTACGGCGATATTCATGTCCTTAGCATTTGCCATTTCCGGGTTTTTAAACTGAAACTGTCCGTGTTCGTTTACTGTCACTTCTACTCCGGCATTTGCATTGTTTGCGGCCGTAAAAGTAGTTGTCTCGTGAGTATAGTTTGTAAATTCTCTAGCATCTTTTTGCATAGCTTCGCGTAAATCTTCGGTTGTGGTTACTTCTCTTTCTTTTGTATCGTCGTAAGCATGCGTAGTGGATACGTGCGTTTTATTATATACGTATTGATATGCGGTTATGATTTTTGTGTTATTAGGCAGAGTTGTATTATCTCCTGGGTTTACGGTCATTTTAATATTTTTCATATTTGCCGTAGTGCCAAGATTGTTTCTATTGGTTAGTACTAGTTTATTACCGTTTACTACGCTAGCTTCTACGCCGGTTTCGCTATATTTACCGTTTATTATGCCGGCTAATTGACCGATAGTTAGTATGTTATTACCTGTTATATTTTTTCCGTTTAAAGTTATATTTAGAGTTTTTGCGCCAGCAAAAGTACCGTCTGTGCCAGCACCTAAATTTAGCGCCTCGGTTTGAGCATCCGCATAGCTAGCCCATATACCTTGTCCGCCGGTTCCCTGAGCGTCTCTTAGGTTATATGCATCGCCGTTGCTATTAAATAACACCCCTAAATCGGCTCCGCGTTCCGTCATCCTTTGTTCGCCGTTTTTATTTACGTAGAATCTATTTGCACCGACGTTATTTTCGTCGTGTACTTCGTTGGTGGTTTTTATGCCGTCTTTATTGAGATCGACCCAGTTGTGATGCTGATCTAGCTTATAGATAGGTATCTTTTTATTTCCTACGTCGTTACCGCTGTCTAAGTTTCCTTTTAGCGCGATGTTTGTCGTAGCGCGAGCAGGCACGGTTAGGCCGACTGGGATCTTTATATCGCCGATAGGTCTAGTAGGATCGATCTCTCCAGTTTCCTCGTCTCTCATCCAGCCTTGCACGATATTGCCGCCGTTATCTACGAAGTTACCTTCGCTATCTCTTGAAAAGTCGCCGTTTCTGGTGTAGTAGGTGGTTTTGCCGCCGTCGGAGCTCACCATGAAAAATCCGTCGCCTTGAAGCGCGATATCGGTTTGTTTGTCGGTGGTTTGCAGCGAGCCTTGCTTAAAAATCCTCGTAGTGGAGTTTATCTGCGTGCCTAGGCCAACTTCCATGTTATTTACGCCGCCGTGTTGATTTTGCGGTGCGGTGGCGATACGCGAAGTTTGGTATATAAGGTCGTCGAAATTTGCACGGTTGTATTTAAATCCGACTGTGTTGACGTTAGCGATGTTGTTACCCTCAACATCCATAGCGATCTGGTGAGCTTGTAGTCCCGTAACGCCCGACCAAAGTGATCTCATCATAGCTTTATCCTTTTTGAAAAGTGAATTTTAAGATGACTTAAGCAAAAGACGTTCCAAATTTTAAATTTTTATTTTGCAAGTGCATATTTGCCATATCGGATTATAACAATACAGGGTTTCTAAATTTAACTGTGATAAATTTGTCTAAAATTTAAAATTTAGCTCGCCAAAACCTGCACCTTGATGGCACTAAATTTGGTTTAATGCTGCTTGTGTTTAATTTTTATTTTCTTAGTTAAGGGGAAAGGGCTTGAATTACGCTCTGCTAGCAGCTCTCAAAGAGAGTGCAAGCACAAGGCGAAGCAAAGCCTAAGCAAAAGGGTCCCTTTTTCTTTTTTTTTCGGGAGAGGAAGGGGTTTCTACTTACGAAGCGTCGCCCCTTCCTCTCCCAAGCCCTCTCTAACACCACT
>NZ_CALINL010000004.1 GCF_938045225.1 uncultured Campylobacter sp. | reverse complement strand
GAAATCATCTCCACAAAATCATAACCGTATACGCAAGCGCTTTGTGTTAAAAGAAACGTATATAAATTTGCCAACTTGATCTCTAAAGTATCGTTATCGCACAAATCCTCTTTTTTATATACCTCATGTATATCACTAATCATATCAATTATTTTAGCGGCCACTGCCTTGCCTTCCTCGCTATTCCAGCCACCATATATTGCCTCTAGCGCGCCTGGAATAAAATTTATATCCCGCAATTCAGGCTTAGACAAATAATAATCCTTTTTATCGGGCATTTCATATTGTCTATCGATGCACAATTTTCCATCTTGAATATTTTCTTTTATCCACTGCACTATCGGCATTTTCCCGTTTAAAATATCGCTTATTAATAGCTCGGTATTTTCGTTAAATTTAGATAAATTTTTATACTCAACCACGCACTCTTTGGGTAAAATAGTTATTAGATCATCGGTTAATTCTTTACCCGTTCTATCAAATTCCATCAACTCATATTGCGTAAAATTTGATATGTCTGTTTTTAGCCACTCTTGAAATTTTCTATCTAAACTACTGTCGTATTTAATGTTGAATAGCCTAAAAAGGTCGTCAAAATTTACTCTAATGCCATCTTCGCACGATATAGGGCTCGTTTTGTATTCATCGGCATTATAGTCTACATAGAATAGTCTTATTTCTGCAAAAATATCTCCTGAGTACTCAACCCTGGCGCTATTTTTTAGAAAGGATTTTAATCTCCTTGCAAGACTCAGACCTTCTTGATTAAATTTTCCCTCATCCCAATATTCGTCTTGCCGATTAGGATTGTTTCTATCAAAGCTATCCTGCCATGCTTCAAAATCATCTTTTAAATCTTGCGGTAAATTTAAATATTCATAATTGGTATTTACGCCGTAACTGGATTGAAACGGCTTCTTTATAGTCCATATGCCGCTACTGTAGTATTCAGGCGCCACCCTTAGATTTAATTTTTCGCAACTGTTCACGGCGTATCCTTTTTATACAAATAAGATTACGAAATTATAATCTTAGGTTCAATTAAACTTAAGCAAATTCTCTCTTATCGATTGTAGTAGAATTTAATAGAGTTCTTTCGTATCTTTACTGTTATTATATCCAAACTCTACTTTACTTTGTTCGTGACTGCTTCTCAAAAAGCTACAAAAGCAGTGAAATAGAGCAGAGCATATTCTTTTAGATGAAGTAAGAAATTCTCTTTATCTTGGCTTTCCTGCAGTAGCTACGCTTGAGAAGATACTTTTAAATTTAGATAATTTGTATCTATAATATCTCCGTCTTCTACACTTCGATGCACTTGTGGCTTTCTAGGAGACAGTAATAAGACGAAGTCGTAGCTAAAAATCCGCTTAGCTTATTTTGAGCCTATTTTAATTCCAAAAATTTGTCGCACATTTTTTATTGACTTAGCCTTTTAGACCCATTCTCAAACGGTTTATGCAAGTAAGCGCAAGCAAAAATGCTACCGCATAAAGCGCCCAACCAAACCATGCGGGCAGCTGACCTAATACCGCATATATAGTGCCGATAAGTCCAAAAACAAAGGCGCGGTCACTCTTGCACATAGGTCCGTCGTACCGCCTACCGCTGCCGTGCACCTGCCCCAGGACGCCCAAAAACTCACTCATAAAGGCCAAAAATATAACGAGCGAGATAACACCCCATTCAAATGGTGTCACAAAAGCAAACGGTAAATAAAGCGCGGTGTCTGAAATAACATCGGTAGCTTCGTTTAAATAGCCTCCAAGCGGGGTTTTTTGATTAAACTCACGAGCCAGCATACCGTCGATAGCATTTAACGCCATGCGTAGAAACATCCATATAGGCAGCAGAAAAAACAAAGTATACACGTCGGCAAATTTAACAAGCAATACGCCCAATAAAATAGATAGAATACAGGCTGCGAGCGTAACTTGATTTGCGGTAATGCCGGCATTATAAAGACGCTTTACTAATGGACGAAGTAGGTTTTGAAATTTGGGTTTTAACTCGTAGATACTCATAATACTCCAAGGAATTTTAATTTAGCATTTTCTCAAAAAAATACTTGAATAAAGTTTAATAGAGGTTTGTATGTATTTTTTAAGGCTCTACTTAATTCTTTGCATTGTTTAGTCTAGCGTACTTTATAGCAAATAAGATGGAGCAATATTAGTTACTCGCATTTTTACAAATTTATATCTAGTCTAAAAAACTTACCCAACGCACTCAAGCCACTAACCAAACCAAAAACACTCTATATAAATTATAGGCAAGAATACTAAACAAAAATAAGATAGCAATTTTAGCCATTTAAAACATAGATCACAAGATATAAAGTAAGACATAAAATATAAATTTCTAAAGCTAAAAAATAAACATCCAACAACAATTTATAAAGCTAAAAAAGATACAGAAATAGATAGCAGATTAAAATATAAGTAAACCAAAGAATATAAAATAAGAGATAAATAGAAAAAGAATAAAAACAAAGCCCGCAACGACCTACTTTCCCGACATCCC
>NZ_CALINL010000003.1 GCF_938045225.1 uncultured Campylobacter sp. | reverse complement strand
CGCCGCAAACGAGCCGAAAAATACGATTTTGACGGGCTGGGCCGCCGAATTTTCTAGATTTTGATTTTCTTGCACGCTCGCCGTCAAATTTGCGCCGCGGTCAGCTTCAAATTTACCGTCCAAATTTGGCGTATCGTTTTCAAAAATTTGAATTTCTTGCGTTACGGGACCGAAATCTTGCGACGAAAAGCTAAAATCTCGCTCGCCCGAGTCATCAAATTTGCCCGTCAAATTTCCCGCGCCAACCGCCGCGTGCTTTGCGATGGCCTCCACCGCGGCGCTTGCCATCACGGCGTCGCCCAGCCAGGTCGGTAGCTCAATCAAGATTCGCACGTATGATCTCCAGCGTCGCGCTCGCGTTTTTTTCGATGCTAAACTCGCTAGCAAGCGCCAAATTTCGCTCCTGTAGCGCTGCTAGCCGCTCGTCATCGTTTAGGATCTCGTCGATCAGAGCGCAGATATCGTAGTCTTGCGGCGAGCTCATCACAAACTCCCCAGGTAGTATCTCTGCCGCGCCGTTTTGAGCGGTCGTGATAGCGACGCAGCCGTAGCTAAGCGCCTCTAAAACGACGTTTGAAAACGGCTCGTAAGCAGTTGGAAATAAAAACAGCTCGCTGCCTTCGTAAAATCTCGCCGCGCTTTTTTGAGCGCCCGTAAATACGGCGTTTAGGCCTAGTTCCTTGGCTAGATTTTTGTAGCGGGCGGCGTTTTTGTCGCGGCCGACGATTAGGCAGTTTACGCGGGTTTTTAGGCGAGCTGCGATGCGTAAAAACTCCTCCGCGCCCTTGCGTTTAAAGCCGCTTCCCACAAACAGCAGCGTCGGTAGGTGAAAATCAAGTCCGAATTCCTCGCAAAGAGCGAGCTTTGCTGAGCCTTTTTGCACGCGCATAGGCAAATTTACGCCGTTATAGACGACTGCGATCTTTTCAGGGACGATGCCGTAGGTCTCGCAAATTTGACGCTTTATAAAATTTGAGTTGGCGATGATTTTTTTAGCGTTTTTAAAAGTTCGCTTTTCAAGGTAGGGAATGACGAAATTTAGGGGGTTTGTGAACCAAAAAGGCTTGGTTTTCATATAGACTTTATGCACGCCGTCGCCCGCACGGTAGATGTCGGCGCAGGTGATGCGCTCAAGGCTAAAATAAATCTCGTCCGTACCCTTTTGCCGCTTGGCTTGCGCGTTAAAACGCAGGGCTTTGATCCACGAGCTTAGTTTTTTGCTGCCGTTAAATCCGCGCGTCTCGCACGCAACGCCCGAGTCTTTTAGGGCTTTAACGAGCCGCGAGAGATATCTCTGCGCCCCGCCGATAGCGTCCAGATCGAGCCTTAAAAATACTATTTTTTTCATGTTTGCCTTTTAAAATTTAGCGCTATTTTATAAGTTTTTTGATGAATTTTAGGTTATGCCTAGCGGGCGAGGGGATGAGGGCGTAAATAAGTATAAGCGTAAAATGGGTATAATCGCGCAAAAAAGGAAAATCGTGAAAATTTTGCTCGTTAGAAACGATAATATCGGCGATCTCATCTGCACGACGCCAGCGATAGAGGCGCTGCGAAAAGCTCATCCGCATGCACAGATCGATATCGTGGTAAATAGCCTAAACGCATGCGTCGTTCGCGGCAATCCATTTTTAAACAAAATCTATATCTACACCAAACCAAAGCACGTAAAAGGAGCGGCGGCAAAGGTGCGGGCGTTTTGGGGGAAATGCAAAATTTTGCTTCAAATTCGCCGCGAAAAATACGATGCGACCGTGATTTTTAGGAGTGCTTATTCGCCATCGGCCGCGATATTTGCCAGAGCAGCCGGAGCTAAAACGACGATAGGAGCGGCAAAGCAAAACGAGGGCGGTTCGTTAATAACGCATAAACTAAACTTTAATCCGCCGCCTCACGAGGTGCTACTTTGCTACGAGCTAGTCGCATCGCTGGGAGCGAAATTTGACGGAGAAAAGATGCTTTACGTACCGAGCTTTAAAAGCAAGAAATTTAAGGATTTCGTATTTTTTCACGTCTCCTCGAGGGTGGAGCAAAACCGCATGGACGAGGCTAAAATTTTACGGATTTTGGCGTTTTTAAAACAAAATTTCGGACGCGTTGCCGTTAGCGCGGAGGACGTAAAATTTGGCGAAAAAGTAGCGCAAGGAGCGGGCGTAGAGTTTGCCACGACTAAAAATTTAGACGAGCTAGCCGGCTATATCTGGGCGGCTAAATTTGTCCTAACGCTTGACGGCGGAGTGGCGCACCTAGCTCCCGCACTTGGCATAAAAACGGTGCTGGCACTTGGCAAAACAGACGCCGCTCGCTGGGCTCCCATTTACGGCGGAGCACCGTGCACCGTGCTACAAAGCACTAGCAAAAGGGCGCAGGACGTAGTGGACGAGGAAATCTACGAGGCGGTCAAAAATATATGAAAAAAATGGACAAAATCAATATCCTAGAGCTTGAAAGCTCGCTGGGTTTCGGCGGACAGGAGCACCGCACGCAGCGGGTCATAAACGGGCTAAATAAGGATAAATTTAAGGTATTTTACGCGCTAAATCCAGGATCAAAAAGCTTTGAAAAGCCGATTGATTGCGAGTTTGTAGAATTTAACCTAAGCAAAGTTTATAATATTTTTGAAATTTTTAAAATTTGCCGTTTCGTGCGCAAAAAAAATATCTCGATCATCGCTACGCACTCGGGCAAGGACGGCAACATCGGCGCGATCGTCGCAAAGCTAACGGGTGCTAAAACAGTGCGCACCAGACACCTGCAAACGCCGATCAGATCGGCATTTAGCTACAACGTAAACGATAAAATCGTAGCCGTCTCAAACGCCGTAAAAGCACAGCTCGTCTCGCAGGGCGTGCGAGGAAATTTGATAGACGTTATCTACACGGGCGTGGATACGGCGCGGTTTAGTCCAAATTTTACCAAAGATATCAAAGCAGAGCTAAATTTGAGCTCGGGCTGCGTTGTAGTCGGTATCGTAGCGGTCTTGCGCGCGGCGAAAAATCACCAGCTCTTATTTGAAGCTTTTAGCGAGCTAAATTTACCAAACACCGCTTTAGTCGTGGTCGGCGACGGTCCGCAGGAGGAAAATCTAAAAAAAATAAAGACGCAAAACATCTACATGCTAGGCCCCCGCACCGACGTGAGCGAGTTTTTGGGCAGTTTTGATATTTTTGTGCTGCCCTCAAAGATGGAGGCGCTAGGCACGGCGCTACTGGAGGCGCAGTCGTGCGGAGTGCCTTGCATAGGTAGCGACGCGGGCGGTATCGGTGAGGCGATAAGCAGCGGCAAAACGGGGCTTTTGTTTAAAAACAGCGACAAAAAATCGCTCAAAGCGGCTCTAAAAACGCTGATAGAAGACGCTGCGCTTCGGGCGAAATTTAGCGCGAACGCGAGGGAATTTATCGTGCGAAACTTCTCGATAGAGACGATGGTCGCGCAGACGGAAGCGATGTATGAGGCTCTTTGAGAGCGCGGTGCGGCTCATTTTGCGCTTTAAAAGCGTGCGCAAAACGCAGCTGGTTACGCAGCCCATACAAACGGTCTGTTTTTTTAGCAACACCGCGCTTGGCGATACGATTTTTAACACGCCCGTTTTTCGCGTTTTTCGGCAAAATTTCCCGCACGTACGCATTGTCGCTCTGCTGAATCCATCTACTGCACCGCTTTTTAAAACCGATCCGAATATCGACGAAATTTTACTCTACGACGGCAAAAAGGGCGGCTTTTTGTGCGCTTTATCGCAGCTAAAAAAGATAAAGCCGGACATAGTTTTTATCCTGCACTCAAACGAGCCGCAGGCTACGCCGCTAGCCGTTTTAAGCGGCGCAAAATACGTCTTTAAGCTGCCAAATGCTGGCAATAAATTTAGCCCCTTTCACTCAAACGCGCCAGAGCCTTACGGAGATGAGCGATACGTCGTACTAACCCGCCTCGAGCAGCTTAAATTCGTAGGCATCAAAAGTCGCGACACGAGGCTAAATTTGTATCTGCGCGATGAGGATTTTGCCCGCGTCGATGAGGTGCTAAAAGGCTGCGGCGCGCGCAAATTTATCGGCTTTCAGATGGGGGCTAGCACGGTTTCCAGGCAGTGGTTTTGGCAGCGTTGGCGGGAGCTTGCGGAGATTGTTTTAGCGCATACGGACGCCGTCATCGTGCTAACAGGCAGTCCCGCCGAGCGAGCGATGACCGCGCAGCTAGAAGGCGCGCTAAGAGACCAACGCGTGATAAATGCGGCGGGCAAATTTAGCCTGAGAGAGGCTGCCGCGCTGATAGCTAGGCTTGATGTGCTTGTGACGCCAGACACCGGCCCGCTGCACGTAGCAGCCGCGCTAAAAACGCCTACGATCGGGCTTTTTGCCGTCGCTTCGCCCGTGAACTCAAATCCGGATTTTGACGAAAATATCCATAAATTTATCAAAAAGCCGCGCACCTGTTCGCCTTGCGTCGGCAAAAACTGCAAATTTCAGGAGTGTATGCTGCAAATAGGGGCGGATGAGGTCTGGGGGATGTTAAAGGAAATGATTTGAAAAAGATTTTGTTCGTCGATACGGGGCGCGAATACGGCGGCGGGACGAAGAGTTTTTTGTATCTTTTGCGGGGGCTTGCCGCGCAGCAAAAGTACGAGCTATGCGCGTTTTTTGAGACCGATTACGAGGCGGGCGGGCGCAAAATCTCGCAAATCATAGAAGAAGCTGGGGCTAAATTTATAAAATTTGAGCCAAAAAAGCAGCCCTCAAAGCTAAAAAAAGAGCTTTTGCGCGCGCTGGGCGGTCAAATTTTAGCAAAATACCTTTATAAAAAAGACTACGACTACGCGCTTTGCTTGCTGCGGCAGGTGCGGCCCGATATCCTTCATCTAAATAATCACTTTTCAACCAATCTCGCCTACATCGCCGCCGCAAACTCTCTAAATATCGCGGTAGTGCAGCATCTGCGCAAAAACTCAGCCATCGAGCCCTTTAAACTTGAAATTTTAAAGCGGCTAAAATTTACGCCCGTTTGCGTTTCAAACGCGACTTACGAATTTTACGCCGCGCAGATAAAAATGCCTAAAAACGTGGTTTATAATCCCGTGGAGGCGCCTGTTTTAAGACGGGAAAAGTCTGAAGTGGGCGAAAATTTGAGCTCCCCGCAGGCAAATTTAAAAAATAGCGGCGATGATAAAAGCGCCGCCCTAAAAGACAAATTTGACGCCGAAAAAATAAATATCGTAATGCCTGCAAATTTCTTGACGTTAAAGGGGCACGAGCTAGTTTTTGACGCGCTTGCGGAGCTAAAAAGAAGCGATATAAAGGTTTATTTCGCGGGCGGAGGCGAGCTAAAGGAGGGTGCGAAAGCCAAATTTGACGCGCTGATAAAATCGGGTAAGGCCGAGTATCTGGGGTTTGTTTCCAAGATGGACGAGATTTACGCAGCGTGCGACTACGTGCTTGGATTTTCCAGCGACGAGGGACTACCTAGAGTCGTCATCGAGGCGCTTGGCTGCGGGCTTGGCGTGGTGTACTCTGATATCGCCGTCATAAGGGAGATTTATGAAATCTCCTCGAAAAAGCAAGATTTTTTTATAGTTCAAAGAAGCTCGGACGCGCTTTTGGCCTGCTTTGATAGCTTGCGTAAGCCAGCCTCAAAAAGCCCCGACGAAGCCGTTATAAAGGCATTTAGCATAGAAAATTATTTTCGCGGGATAGATAGGATATATAGCGAACTTTAACGAAGGCCTCGATGTCTGTAAGGTTTTGCTCGCTAAGTTCGAAAAACGCGCTCGCGTCGATATCCCGCACGGTTTTAAACACGGAGCTAATGGACGGTAAATGTGAATTTATGACGAGCGAGTCGGCGACGCCCCTTTGCTCGCTAGCAAAACAAGGCCCCATCAGGCAGATCGTGGGCGTGCGCACGCTATCTGCGACGTAGTAGTTGCCGGTGTCAGAGCTCGCGTAAAGCTGCATCTGTGAGAGATAAAACGGCAACTCCTCAAGCTTGATTTTATCTATCAAAGAGATGATTTTTAGCTCGTTTTCGCCAAATTTTTTCACGTAAGTATCGCAAATTTGTGAGCTCAAATTTGACTCGTCGCAGGTGCCGCTGTCGCTGCAAATTTGAGCTTTTGCATTCTCGTTGTTTGCATTTTCAGGACCGCCGTAAATTTCGCTCGTATCGCTACCGGCTAAATCCGCGCAAACTCCAAGCTCGCTAGGATTTTCTGCCCGTTTTTCGTCCGCATTTTCCGCGAGCAGGTTTTTTAGCAAAGTAGCCTCCTCGCCTACGCCGAAAATGTAAACCTCGCAGTCAAATTTAGCGAAAATTCCAAAGATTTTTTCCCAAGTTTTCTTTGGCGGCGTTTTGATTTTATTACCCGCGCTTAGGCTCACGCCGATCTTAAATTTGCCGCTTTTTATTAGATTTTCTTGCGGGGTAAAAAGCGGTTTTTGCAAGCATTTTTCATATTTTAGCTCGGTAACGCCGACCGTTTTTAGGTAGGTTAGTAGCGTTAGATCTTGCAGGGTATGCGGCACTTTTTTCATGCCGAGTGTCAGCAAGGCAAAGTCGCTAGATGCCGCGTAGTGATGCACGGCGACGATGTTTTTAGCTAGCGTGCAGCGCGCTAAAAAGAGATTTAAGCTGTTTGGCATCAGCACGTAGACGCTCTCGTAGCCGCGCGAAAAAAGCTCGAGCGCGAGTCCTATTTTTGAGACTTTTTTACGTTTTACGCCGTTTATCGTAAATATTTTTTCTATTCGGCTGTCGTGTTTTGCGAAGGCTAGGTTTATCTCGTCGATTAGCGCGTCAAATTTGCCAAGCCTGTCAAAGATCACGGTCGAGTTTGCGTAGTCGCCGATTTTAGCGGTTTGTATGAGTAAAATTTTGTCTTTTTCGCCTTTAAATTTTAGCTTTTTCATCGCAAAAAGATATGGGTAAATCAGCAAATATATGAGAAAATATATCAAAATTTAGGCCTTTATTGTTTATAAAATTTAGCATGAATTTAGCATAAATTTATAAATTTACGGACTTTTTTGAGAGCGCGCGGGCTAAAATTCGACTAAAAATCGCTTACTGGATTTTAATGATTTTATCGTTATAATGGGCGCTTTAAATTTAAGGGAGAAAATGACGAAGCTACAAAACCGCCTACAAAATGCCGCTTTATACCTCGTTTATGTTTTTATCGCTTGCGAGCACGTTCCGCGTATGACGGCGGCGAAAAACGTCTCGCTTTATCTTGCGCTTGTTTGCGCGATCTGGCTTTATTTCACGGATAGGGCGCGATTTGCCGCGAGAGTCGGCGTAAATTTCAACCTTTCGCGCGCGCCCGCGTTTTGTCTTATCGCATTTACCTTTTACGCGTTTTTGATCTCTGCCTTTCCCTACGCGCCGCAGTTTGATTCGCTGGGCAACGCTGCGGGCGAGTTTGGGCGCGGATTTGCTTTTTTGCTCGCGGTTTATATCGTAGCAAACGGCGAGACCGCTCAAGCAAAATCATTTTTTTACGCGCTGATAGCGGCCTTTGCGGTTATTAGCGTTTATTACGCCGCGCCGCTTTTTAGCGAGTTTGAGAGGCTTGGCAGCGCGGGCGAATTTGACGCGCGGGTCGTGCGCCGCGCGTATGCTGACTACGTGGATAGATTTTTGCCTTTTGCGCTGGCGGGAGTTTTTATCTTTAGGCGGTTTTGGGCGCGAGTTTCGTGCGGCGCGCTTTGTCTGGCGGCCGCCTGGCTTGATATTTTGAGCGGCGTTAGGGGCAGCTGGGGCGCGATGCTGGTTTGTTTTGTTTTATTTGGTTTTTGTTTGTATATCTTAGGCGGCGAAGCGAAGCGTAAATTTAAACTCTTTGCCGTTATCTTCGCCGTTTGCGTCGTGGGCGCGTCGGCGGCGGTTTTGAGTTCGCCCACGGCGATGTATAAATTTTTCCAGATCGGGCTAGTGAGCGAGGCAAACCTCCAAAACGAGAGCATGAGAGAGCGCCTTGCGGGGCTTAGCTTTAGCTCGGGACGCGATTTGATTTTAAAGGAGCGCTTGCCGCTGCTTTTTGCTAGTCCGCGCGCGCTAACGGGGCTTGGGCACGGCAAGGAGCAGTACGACGCTTTTTTGCGAGACGAAGCGGACAAGGGCGCGCAGATATCGATGATGCAGACGCGGCCGGGCGGCGAGCGGTATTGGTTTAACGACGAGCCTTTTTTTATCGGGCATTATTACTACTACGGCGCGGTCGGCACGGCGCTGCTACTGGGCGGTTTTATATCGCTTTTGGCGTATTCGTTTAGGCATTTTTTACGCTCGCGCGAGCTGCTTTTTGCTGCGATTTTTATCTCGCTAGCGTGTTATTTTGGCGTGCGCGGGCTGTTTGAAGCCATAAATTTACGCATACTTTATATGTTTTATATGCTAGGATTTTTTGTCTTGCTGGCGGCAAATTCGCGGGCGGGAGCTAAAGGAGGCGGCGTTGAGCGTTAGCGTTTTGATGTATCATCACGTTTTAAAAAAGGGTGGATTTATCGCCTCTAGCGCGGAGGATTTTGCCTCGCAGATGCGGTTTTTGGCAGAGGCGGGCTATAAAACGCTTACGATGAGCGAATTTATCGCCTATAAAAAGGGCGAGCTAGCCGTGCCTAAAAAAAGCGTCCTCATCACCTTTGACGACGGTTGGAAGGATAATTACGTTTACGCCTACCCTATCTTGCGCGAGTTTGGGCTACGGGCAACGATATTTTTAGTGACGCAGTGGATAGAGCGCGCGAGCATGCGGCGTGGCGAGTTTATCGAGCTAACTCACTCCGAATACAAAAAAGCAGCGCCCCAGCGTCCGCAGGACGTATTTTTGAGTCTTGACGAGATAGCGGCAATGCGGGACGTTTTTGACTTTCACTCGCATACGCACACGCATTTTGACGAGTATTTCGGCGCGCTCCCGCCTGAGGAAAATTTCGCTCGGTGCCGCGAGTTTATGCGCGCAAATTTGGGCATAGAAGACAAACTTTTATGCTGGCCGCGCGGCAAATACGACGAAAATTTGATGCGTCTAGCTAGGCAGGCGGGTTACGAGGCGTTTTTCACGACGCAGCGAGGTATAAACAACCCCGACGACGACCTGTCGGCCATCAAGCGTATCGCCGCCAAAAAGGACGCCGCGTGGCTAAAACGCACGCTTTTTATCTATCAAAACGACATTTTGAGCGGGATATACTCAAAGATAAAGAAGTAAAATTTGCTCTAACTTTAAGGCAAATTCGGGCGTCGTTTTTGCGAGTCTAGCTCAAATTTGACTCAAATTTGAAAAGCGCGAAATAATGGACGTAATTTTGCGCGGCGGCGAGGTTTTTACTAGCTTTGGCGACTAAAGGATCGTGATGAGATTTCGCAAACTTAAATTTAAAATCCTAGCCGCAGTGCTGCTTCTGGCGGCGATACTTTGCGCCGCATTTATCCGTATAATTCCCGATTACTCCACTTCACGAGGCTTCGCTGTCGTTTCTATCTTTGGCTATAACAAATATCAACAGGGGTATTGTTTAAAAGAGGATAGAATTTTACCCAAAGAGGAGCGATTTAAGCGCGGAATTTTAGATCTTTTAAAGAGGCGTATGCTGTTTCAAGCCGTCGTTACCGACAAATGCTACTATGTATACGGCAGCAATACTTGCAACTACGGCAATAGAGAATTTGCCGTTAAAGTAGGCTTTTACGAAACGGATAAATTTAATAACAATGATTGGCTGGAAGTTCTATCTAAAGAATATGAGATACAAAAACGTGAAAATCAAGCCGCTTGGCCGTATAGAAATATTTTTGTCGAGAAATTTCAAATGAAGCCGGTAAATATCGCAGAAAAGTTAAAAATAAATTTAGATGGCAGATCAGCCGGTTTTGAGGAGCCTATAGTAGAATACGGCGGTTTACGTGAGTATATTTTATATTTCGATAAAAGCTTTATATTGTATGATAATTTTGAATTTAGATATGCCACGATTACGATATACGAAGGAGATACCATAAAAGATTTGTCTGAAGGGAAACAATATTATGATAACACCATAGAAAATGAATCGCGCGAGAAGAATTATTATTTAAAAATCGACACATGCGGTAATAGCGATTTTAAAATTTATAAAAACAATGTCGAAGAAATAGCGGATCGCCTAGTAAGAGAAGATTTGTTTAAAGGCGGTTGAAAAGCTTTGATCGTAAAATTTAAGGGAATTAAGACCGATGGACGCGGAACAAAGGTATAAATTTCATAGGGCAGCGAGATATCTGCTCGCTTAGCGGGTGGTTTTCTTGCTTATTTGGTGGGCAGCGGCTTTGATTTTGGCGGTTTTGCCTTTTGAGGGCGCGCTAAGGATTGCCGTTTTTGCGGCAATATTTGCGATTTTGGCTTGCGCGCTGCTTTGGTATTTGTTTAAAAGGTATAAAAATTTTAAGCCAAGCAAGCTGTTTGTAAAAAATCCGAATCTTAGTTTGCTGCTTTTTACGGTAGAAAATTTATCGCTTGGCGCTTTTTACGGCGGCTTTTTGGCGTGCCTCGCAGCGGGGTATTTTTGGGGCGAGCATGCCGCCGGCTGGAGCGTGGTGTTTGCGTTCGCGCCCGTTTGCCTGATCGTTTTCGTGATCTCGTATATGTTTAACGAAAAGAAAGGCTAGACGTCAAATTTAAATGCCAAAATTTATAAAATCAAGAAGGTCAAATTTTACGGCTAGTGTTCAAGCCAAATTTGACTTTATGACGAGCTCGGCCGATAAATTTGATTGCCAAATTTAACCAAAACAGCCAAATTTACCGCTCGCGGCTCAAATTTGCTCGTAAAATTTAACCAAAGCGGCCGAATTTTACAAAGCCTGCTTAGCTTTGGCCTAAATTTTCCCTGATTTTGCTCTTTATCGCCTCTAGCTCCTCGCCCTCAAATCTCATCAGCGTCCGCTCTACGCCGTGCTTTATCATCCCCTCTTTGTCGCACGGCACGAAGTCCCAGTCTTTTTGAAATACCGCGTGCTTGCCCATAGTTTGGTTGCCGTTGCGCTGCGTGTAGCCGTTTGCGTCCAGATCGTTATCCCACGGTCCCCACTCAAACGCCCCGCTAGGCCCAAACAGCGCGATCACGGGCACGTCGTTAGCCGCGGCTAGGTGCATGATCGCCGTATCCACGCCGATAAACATCGCGGAGCGCTTTGATAGCGCTGCGGTCTGTTTTAGGGTGAGTTTGCCGCCTAGATTTACGGGGCTAGAGGAGCACAGCGCCAGCACGTCGTCCAGCTTTTTTAGCTCGGCG
>NZ_CALINL010000002.1 GCF_938045225.1 uncultured Campylobacter sp. | reverse complement strand
AATATCCTTGCAATCACGGCGTAAAATTTACCTAAATTCATCATTTTCCTTTTTTGTTTTTTGCGGGATTTTACAAAATTTAGGCTAAATTTTAGATTTGCTTAAATCGTAATCTGATCGAATTTAACACGACCGTGACCGAGCTAAAGCACATCGCAGCAGCACCGTAAACAGGCGTTAGCATGAGTCCTAACGGCGCTAGAACTCCGGCCGCGACGGGGATGCAAACAGCGTTATAAACAAACGCCCAAAACAAATTTTGCTTTACCGTTTTCATCGTCTCGTTGGCCAAATTTATCGTAGATACCGCGCTTTTTAGATCGTTTTTTACTAGCACTACGTCGCCGGCCTCTTTTGCGATGTCTGCGCCGCTACTCATCGCGATACCGGCATTTGCTTGTTTTAGCGGTGCGGCATCGTTGATACCATCGCCCACAAATAGCACCGCACCCTCTTCTTGCAGGCGTTTTATGGTTTCAAATTTTTCATTAGGTAGCATGCCGGCAAAGACCTTCTCTACGCCTAGCTTGCCAGCCACGTTTTTTGCGGTGAAGGCGTTATCTCCGGTTAGCATTACGGGCGTTATACCGATGTCCTTTAGGCTTTGAATAGCCTGCACGGCGTCGTCCTTTACCCTGTCGCTAAGCGCGATAAATCCAACGTAAATTTTATCCACGGCCGCGAGTACTACGCCGTTTCCTTCGTTTTGCGCTTTGGCGATTTGCTCTTTAGCCTGCGCGTTTATCTCTACGCCAAGCTCGCTTAAAAAGGCCTCGTTGCCCGCTATTACGCTGCCGTCCTCGCTCTTTACGCCGCGTCCGGCGATGTTTTCAAAGCCCTTTTCATCGCCTAAAATTTTAAGCCCGAGCTCGTTTGCGTATCTAACGATCGCAGCAGATATCGGATGCGAGCTTTTAGCCTCTAGCGCGGCGATTTTGGCTAAATTTTCATCGTTTATATCGGTAAAATTTACTGAAATTTCGCCCTTGGTTAGCGTTCCGGTTTTGTCAAATACCGCGTATTTCACGCTGCCAAGCACCTCTAAAACCTCGGGATTTTTGATGAGGATTCCGTTTTTAGCGCCTAGAGATAGCGAGGAGACGATAGCTATTGGGGTGGCAAGCCCCAGCGCGCAAGGACACGAGATAATGAGCACGCAAACCGCGCTTAGCACGCCTTGCAGCGCATTTCCCGTAAGCGCAAACCACGCAAAAAACGTAACGACGGCGATAGCTATCACGCTAGGCACGAAGATATTTGCCACGCGGTCGGCAAAGCGGCTGATAGGCATCTTTTTGCTCGACGCGTCGCTTAAAAGCTCTAAAATTTGCGACAAAAGCGTCTGGCTAGCGAGCTTTGTAACCTTTACGTTGATGTAGCCGTTTAAATTTATCGTTCCGGCATTGACCTCGTCGCCTTGTTTCTTGTAGACAGGGAGGCTCTCGCCCGTTAGCATCGAGGTATCGATCTCTGCGCCGCCGTTTATCACTACTCCGTCGCAAGGCACCGCGTAGCCGCTCTTTACGACCGCGATGTCGCCTATTTTTAGGCTCGCGGCATCGACTTCCAGCGCGCTACCGTCTTTTTGTAGTACGAGAGCGGTTTTTGGCGACATATCCATGAGCGATTTTATATAATCGCCCGCGCGAGCTTTTGAGCGCTCTTCTAAAAATTTACCAAGCAGCACGAAAGCCGTTATCATGGCTGCACCCGAGACGTAGAGGTGGCGCATGTTTTCAGGCAAGCGATCGCCCGCGATAAAAACGCCCAGCGAGTACGCAAACGCCGTACTTGTTCCCAGCGCGACGAGTACGTTCATGTCGAAATTTTTATTTTTTAGCGCGCCGTAAGCATGGATGAAAAAATCCCGCCCGCACGTAGCTATCGTGATAAAGGCAAGCGCCAGCATGATAGCCGATTTTGCCGTGCTTGGCTGCTCGCTCATCTCAAGCGCCATGATCACCGCACTAAAAGCTGCGGCGGCTAGGAAATTTCGGCGTAAATTTAAGATATGCTTCTCGCGTTTGGCTTCAAATTCCGCCAAATCCTTTGCCACGCCGTAGCCTAGTTTTTTTATTTTTTCCTCTATCGCGGCTTGTACTTCGGCGCTTTCTATGATAAATTCACCCGAGCCGTTTGCGAAGCTAACCTTCGCGTCTAGTACGCCCGCGATCTTTTTCGTCACGCGCTCGATGGCGTTTGAGCAGTTTACGCAGGTCATGCCTGCGATGTTTAGTTTGATATTTTGCATCAAATTTTCTCTATGACGCTAAATCCCAAATCATCTAGCTCCTCTTTAAATTTCGCCTCGTCCTTGCCTTCTAAATTTACGCTCACGACTCTTGGCTCTACGCTAAGATCGACCTTTATCTCGCCGTATTCATCGCCAAGAGCGTTTTTTATGGTGTTTGCGCAGTTTTCGCAGTGGATATTAGCAACCTTAAATTTAGTCATTTTATCTCCTTTATCATATGGTGGTATTTGTGAGAATTTATGATCATTTCGCAGTCGGGCTCAAAGCCCAAACGCTCGTAAAAAGCCATGGTTTTAGGCTTTTTTTCATCGACGATGAGAGCTACTTTTTTGATATTTCGTTTCGGTGCCAGGGTAAAGATAAATTTGATCAGCTCTTTTGCGATGCCTCGTCCGCGAAATCTCTCGTCCACGGCAAGACTATCGATATATAGCTCGTCCGCGAAGCACTCCGTCTGCGGAAATTCGTTTGAGCCAAGCATCTGCAAATGCGTCCTAATGGGCCCATCTAGCGTTTCAATCTCGCCTCCGTCGTAAGCGCAAATCACCCCAGCGATCTCGCCGTCAAATTTGAAAACAAAAACGTTGTTATAGCTTAGGCGGTTTACCTCGCTTCTAAAAAATTTATACAAAATTTCATCGCTCTTAACAGGGTCGCTCACGCCGCTAAGCGTAAAAGCGATATCCTCCATGGCTAAATTTAACAGCTCTATGCAGCGCGCGGCGTCGTCTTTTTGGGCATTTAAAATCATAGGAGGATTATAGGACTTAAAGCTAAATTTTTTGCTAATACGCTCAAAATCTCGCGTTTTAAAAAAATGCAAAATTTTTTTAGATATAATTGGGCAAAAATTTTTAAAGGAACAAAATGGGACGAGCGTTTGAATATAGGCGCGCCGCGAAGGAAGCGCGCTGGGACAAGATGAGTAAGGTTTTTCCAAAACTCGCCAAAGCCATAACAGTAGCGGCTAAAGAGGGCGGCACCGAGCCCGATATGAACCCGAAACTTCGCGCCGCGATAGCAGCGGCCAAGGCGCAAAATATGCCAAAAGATAACATCGACGCGGCTATAAAACGCGCCAGCGGCAAGGATAGCGCGGATATCAAGACTATCTTTTACGACGGCAAGGGCGCGCACGGCGTGCAGATCATCGTCGAGTGCGCTACTGATAACCCTACTCGCACGGTTGCTAACGTCAAGGCGATATTTAGCAAAAACGGCGGCGAAATTTTGCCTAGCGGAAGCCTAAATTTCATGTTTACGAGAAAGAGCGTTTTTGAGCTTGATATGCCGGCAAAAGAGCTTGACGAGATCGAGCTAGAGCTTATCGACTTCGGTCTAACCGAGATCGAGGAGGAAGACGGCGTGCTTTATATCTACGGCGATTACGCAAGCTTTGGCACACTTAGCGAAGGTATCGAAAAGCTGGGCCTAGAGGCTAAAAAAGCAAGCCTGCAGTACATCGCAAATTCGCCCGTAAGTCTAGACGAGGAGCAAATGAACGAACTAGAAAAACTACTCGATAAGCTCGAAGACGACGACGACGTGCAAGCGGTTTATACAAATATAGAATAAATTTAAGGAACAAAATGAGAAACGACGAACTAAAAATCTACGACATCGACGCAGCCGAGCTTGCTAAGCTCAAATTTGCCGTTATCCACACCGAAAAAGGCGATATGAAGCTTGAGCTCTACGGCGACGAAGCGCCGCAAGCGGTAACGAATTTTGCCACTCTTGCTAAAAGCGGCTTTTACGACGGATTAAATTTCCACCGCGTGATCCCAAATTTCGTGATCCAGGGCGGCTGCCCGCACGGTACGGGCATCGGAGGGCCGGGCTGGCGCATCAAATGCGAGTGCATAGGCCAAAAACACAAGCATAAACGCGGAACTCTATCTATGGCGCACGCCGGACGCGATACGGGCGGCAGTCAATTTTTCGTCTGCCACAGCGCGCAGCCGCACCTTGACGGCGTGCATACGGTGTTTGGCCAGATCGTGGACGAGCCCAGCCTAAAGACGCTAGATAGCGTTAGGCAAGGCGATAAGATAAACTCGATCGAAATTTTAGAGAGTTTGTAAAATTTGATGAAATTTGCGGCGGAGGTTAAAATTTGACCAAAATCGCCGCAATTTTTATCTTTTTATATAAATTAATTTGTTAAAATAGCTTTTTAATAATTTTTAAAGGACACCTCTTGAACCCAAGCGTTTCAAATGCGGCAAAACCGCAAAAACCTTTTCTTATTAGAATGTTTACCAACCTCGCGTTTTGGGTGGTTTTCGGCATCGTTGCGGGCATCGCGGTCGGCATGATCTTCCCTGATCTAGGCATCGCGAGCAAGCCGGGCATCGACTACTTTATCAAAGCCTTAAAAGCCCTCATCGGACCGATCATTTTCCTCACGATCGTCTCAGGTATCATCGGACTTGAGAGTATGAAGGAATTGGGCTCTATCGGACTTAAAGGATTTATCTACTTTGAGGTCGTGAGCACCTTAGCCCTTGCCGTGGGAATAATCTTTGGCGAGACGCTAAAACCGGGTCATGATATGCACCTTGACTACACGCAGCTTGACGCCTCTAGCGTGGAGAAATTTACGAGCCAAGCCTCGAGCATAGACGCAAATAGCGGACTCATAGCCCATACGCTTCATATTTTGCGCGGTGCGGTGCCGGTAGACGGCATTTTCCCTTACGTACATCTGCTTGATCCTTTTAGCAAGTCAAATACGCTGCAAGTGCTATTTATGGCGATCGTAACGGCGGTTATTATATCTTTTTTGAAACACGATCATAAAAGCAAAATCCTAAAACCGCTTGAGATAATTCAGCACTGGGTACTAAAACTACTTACGATTTTGATGCTATTTAGCCCCGTCGCGGCGTTTTCGGCGATGGCGTATTTGATCGGTAAATTCGGCATTAACTCGCTTTTGGGTATGCTTGAGTTGCTTTTCGTTATGGCTTTTGCGAGCTTATTTTTTATATTCGTCGTTCTGGGTATAATTTGCTATTTTGCAAAGGTCAATATCTTTAAATTTATGCGCTTCATCGCAAAAGAAGTTTTGATCGTATTTGCGACTAGCTCCTCAGAGACCGCGCTAGCTCCGCTCATGCAAAAGCTAGAAGCCGCAGGTATCCACAGAGGCGCGGTTGGTCTCATTATACCGACTGGATACTCGTTTAACCTAGACTGCACGAACATCTACCTATCGCTTAGCGTTATTTTTCTCGCTCAAGCCTTCGGTATCCCGCTAACCGTCGAGCATTTGATACAAATTCTCGTCATCTTGATGGTAACGAGCAAGGGTGCGGTCGGTGTCACGGGCTCTGGATTTATCATACTTGCCGGTACGCTTGCCGCGCTTCCTAGCGCAGGTATCCCGGTCGTTACGGTTGCGGTGCTGCTCGGCGTGGATAAATTTATGTCCGAGATGCGCGCGGTCGGAAACCTCTGCGGTAACGCCGTAGGCTGCCTAATCATCTCGATCTGGGATAAAAAAGTAGATATAGAGAAATTCCGCTACGCGCTCGATCATCCGGACGAATTTCACTTCCATTCGTAAATTTAAGGCGGTGGGCTTTTAGCTCATCGCCTCACACAAAACTACCTAAATTAAAATTCGTATTTAAATCCCGAAATCCTACCCTTGTCGTCAAATTTGATCAAAAGCTCTTTGCTAAATTTGGCTACGATTTCGTCTTTGGCTTTCTTAAAAAATCCACCCTTTTCGACGTTTTCATCAAATTTGACTCCGTTAAATTCCAAAAAGCTTTTGATAAAAATTTTATGATCTACGTCGTGATTTTGTATGCAGCCGCTTGCGATTTTAATAAACTCGTGCGCGCCAAGAGGCTCAAAAAGCGAGGTCGGCGCGTCAGTGATCGCTACAAACGCGCAGCCCTTATCGTGCCTGCAGCCGTAGTAGCATAAATTTTCGCCCACTGCTCCGCACGCGGCTATGCAAAGCGTATGGCCGTTAAAGGTTTCATCTAGCTCAAAGCTCGGTTCGCTAAAAGCCTGCAAGCCCCACTCCGTCCCCGCGCGCAACACCTCCGCCGAAAACCGCGTCGCCTCCTCGCCGAAGTTATTTACGTTCGCGTGCCCCCATAGCCACGTGTCGCTCAAGTTTGACTCGCTGCCGATAAACTGTATCTTGTAAATTTGATCGCCGAAAGTTATCTCGCAGCGATCAAAATCCACGTTCCAGTCGAGGTTGCCGACAATATCCGCAAATCTGTTTTGCACGGTCGCCATCTTGCCCAGCGTCGCCGAAAACACCTGATGAAAGTCCGAAAAGTCGCCTACGTAGCGTAAATTTCGCATTTTTGCTCCTTTAAAATTAGTTTGCGAATTATACCGATTAAATTTTAAACTTGCCAAAAAATATTAAAATTTTATTTTAAGCTTAATTAAAAGATAGTATAATTTCATAAATTTTATCTCAAATTTAGGAGCGAACATGGATATAGTCGAGAGATTTTTACGCTATACGAAGATCAACACAACGACAAACCGCGAAGCGGGCGCGGCGGGCGTGATGCCGTCAAACCCAACCGAGCACGATCTAGCAAAGCTGATAGAAAGCGAGCTAAAGGAGCTTGGCTTGCAAAATATAAAAAGACGAGAAAATGCCATAACCACGGCCGTTTTGCCGTCAAATTCCGCTAAAAAGCTGCCGTCCGTGGCGTTTTTCGCGCACCTTGATACGAGCGCGGAGCAAAAAAACGATACGAAAGCGCAAATCGTACGCTACGAGGGCGGCGACGTCACGCTAAATAAAGAGCTAGACATAACACTCAAACTTAGCGAATTTCCAGAGCTTGCCAGCTACGTCGGAGACGATCTCATCGTGACAGATGGCACCAGCCTGCTAGGCGCGGACGACAAGGCCGCGATCGCCGCCATCGTAAACGCCGCGCAGTTTTTCATACAAAACCCACAAATCGAGCACGGCGACGTGACGTTTGGCTTTTTACCCGACGAGGAGCAAGGCCTGCGCGGGGCCAAGGCGCTTGACGTCTCGGAGATCAAGGCTGACTTTGCCTACTGTCTTGATTGCTGCGGCATAGGCGAGCTGATTTACCAAAACTGGAACGCCGGCGACGCGGTCGTGACCTTCGTCGGGCAGTCCGCGCACCCGATGAACGCCAAGGGCAAGCTCGTAAATTCATTGTTGCTCGCGCACAAATTTATCTCGATGCTACCCGGCGGCGAAGCGCCTGAGTACACGGACGGCGTCGAGGGCTACTACTGGGTCAAGGAGCTGTCTGGCAACAGCGCAAAGACCGTGCTAAAGCTTGACGTTCGCGAATTTAACGAGGCAAAATACGCGCAGCGTATGGCGTTTTTGCAAGATCTTGCCGACTCGTTTGCTAAAATTTACGGCGCGCACAGGGTGCAGATCAGTCTAAAAGACCGCTACAAAAACGTATTTAACTACCTCGAAGGCGGAGAAAACAGCCTACCCGTCGTCGCAGCAAAGCAAGCCTACGCACGCCTAAATATCGAGCCAAAAGTGATCCCAATGCGAGGCGGATACGACGGCGCGGTCATCTCGGAAAAAGGCGTACCGTGTCCGAATCTCTTTACCGGCGCGCACAACTTTCACTCCATCTACGAGTACCTGCCGGTAAAATCGCTACGAGCGGCCAGCAACGTCATCTGCGAGATCGTAAAAATCATAGCAGAGAAATAAACCGGGTCAAATTTGAGGGCGCCTTCGCTCTCAAATTTGCAAGTCGCCGCCATCCCTTTATCGCCGGTTTACGCTACCGAGACTCGTCCCTTTACGGCGCTAGCCCAAATTTTCGTCAAATTTAACCCGCTCGCCCGAATTTAAGCTCGCTTTGCGTAAAATGCAAAGAGTGATTTTAAATAGGAGCAAATTTAATAAAAAAGATACTTTTACCGCTAATCGCGGCTTCAGCCTTATTAAACGGCGCCGATCTAGACGCGCTGCAAAAGGAGTGCGACGGTGGAAAGGGCGCAAGCTGCTACGAGCTTGGAGTCTTGTACGACAACGCTAGGGAAGGAGCCGCGCAGGACTATAAAAAGGCGGCCGAGCTCTACTCAAAGGCTTGCAAGTTAGGTAACGGCGCCGGCTGCTCAAATTTGGGCTTTGCCTACGCAAACGGACGCGGCGTGAAGCAAGACTACGCAAAGGCTAGCGAATTTTACGCCAAAGCCTGCGACATGGGCAACGGCGGCGGATGCTACAATCTAGGCAACCTATACGCGAAGAGACGAGGCGTCAAAGAGGACGCAAATGCAGCCAAAAAATACCTCAAAAAAGCGTGCGAAATGGAGCCCGAGCTAGCCTGCGACCGATATAAAGAATTTACTCAAAAATAACATTCACCGCCTTTGCTCGGTAAATTTGATAGAAAAAGTACCTACCTGCGAGATACGAGGCGCGTAAGGATTAAATTTAACTAATTTTCTAAAATTTAGAGATTTAAAAAAGGGCGACAAACGCCCTCCGCGTAAAAAGTCGGCAAAGCGCCGACTTTATCAAATTTAGCTCCGTAAATTTAGAGCATAAAAAACGCTATAACGCACACGGCTATCGCCATCGCCGGAGCCGTTCGCTTAGCTATCTCGACCGGGCTAACCATAGCAAGACCGGCGCACACGATCGCAGCACCCGCGATAGGAGACGACGAGCGGCCTAGCGCGCCAGAGATCGCAGCGGCCATGCCTAGTTTATCTTGCGCGAAGCCAAGATCTGCGGCATGCACGGTGATAGCTTGGTTAAACGCCATAGTAGCCGCATCCCCAGAGCCCGTAACCGTACCCATAAGATACGGCACGAAAGTACCGCCGTAGCGCACGAACTCTTGAGAGTGTTTTAGCCACTCGGTGACCGCGTCGATCGCGCCGCACGCCTTTAGACCCGCGACGAAAACGCCCGCGGCGATGATGATACCAATAACCTCGGCGTATGCGCTACCCATACCGTTAAAAAACTCTTTGGTGATCTTCTCCGGGCTCGTCCACGTAATGAAAACCGCGATGATAGCGCCAAGGATCATAGCCTCGGCCACGCCCATCTTCGTCCAGCTAAAATACTTAATCGCCACAAAAAGGCCGTAATGATCGCCGAAAAATTTCTCGACACTAACGCCCCGCGGATCGCCCAGTACCGCTACGATACTATTCAAATTCGTCAAGAAAAAATCCCTAGCATAGCTACTTATTACCGCACCGACGACTAGGATAACTAGCGGGATGAGAGGCGCTAGAGCAAAGAGTAAATTTACCTTAGTCTGCGTCGCTTCGCCCGCGTTGCTTGTAGATTTAGGCGAAAAATCCTGTCCTTTTTGATAATCTTTAAAAATAATAGCCGTCAAGCTAATCACGATCAAAACGACGATACCGGCGGCTACGGCGTTTGGAAACTGCACGCCGATGACGTCTTGGACGGTGTAGGCTTCATTTGTTTTTTTAACCATGTCGGTTACGAAGATATTGTGCGCCGAGCCAGGGCTTAGCACGCCGCCAAACGTACCGGCAAACACAGCAGCTCCAGCCATCGCAGGTCGTACGCCAGAGGCCATCAAAAGCGGTATCATCGTAGCTCCGACCGCAGCCGAGCAGCCCGCAGCCGACGGTATCGCGATATTGATAAAATAAGTCAGCACGAAGGTAGCCGGAATCAGCAAAAATCCGATATTTTTCATCGGCTTGGTAAGTAGCAAAACCAGGTGCTGGTCGCACTTAGTCACCTTCATAACGTAAGCAAAGCCCATGCTGGCGCAAATCGCCTTGATAAGGCCGGCAGAGGTCATCGACTTCGTAAAGCTCTCAAGCGCTCCGAGCGGATTTAGGCAGATGACGCAGAGTACGAGTCCTACGCCGATGAGCACGGTTTTGGTCTCTCTTTTTTTGACCAATAAAAACACGACGGCGATCAAGCCTATGACCGCACAGATTAGCTTAGCAGTAGCCATTTTGTCCCCTTTCGTTTTGTGTTTTATACTTATTTCAAATTTAGATCAAATTTGCACCGCTTGGGTTTTGCGAGCTAAATTTGAGTCAAATTTAATCTTTTCGTTTAAATTCGTCGATGAACGTTTATCTAAAATTTGCGGGCCTCTAAAAAACCGCGCCTCAAATTTGAGTTTTCGTCAAATTTCGCCGAATCGTAACTACTATTTTAAAGAACGCTTTTGCCGATTTTAGCCCGCTCTTAAATTTTAGCATGGGCTCAAACGGCTAAATTTTAAAGCTGTCTCCAACCTTTATGAGCTCGGTTTCTTTTTGGTACGCCATTTTTAAAACCGGGCTGTTTTCCATGCCCATCACGGTTGCGTTTTCACCCTTTATCCTTAGAGCCGTACCTTCAGGTAGCGCGTAGATCAGGCTTTTTTGATTTACTATCAAAAACTACTCCAGCCTCTCCTCCCTGCTTTCGCCGTTATGTCCAGCGATCTTGCCGCTGATAAAATGCGGATTTATCTGATGCGGGAAGATATTTAACGCATCAAAGCTTTTTGGCATGATGATAGGCATGTCGTTTGTCGTCATCATCGTGCTTCCGGCAACGTTTGCGCCCGCACTCCAACCAAAATATGGCACCCCGGCCTCCACTCTTTGCCTGATAGCTTCGACTAAATCAAATTTATAAAGATAGTAAAGCAGCACAAATGTGTTTCCGCCGCCGATACAAATAGCTTTAGCTTCGGCTACGGCGCGTTTTGGATCGCTAAATTTATGTATAGAGGCGATATTTTTGTATTCCAGGCAGTCGATGACTTTTTGCTCGTATTCGTCGTTTGTGCGGCGAACTCCGGCGTACGGGATAAAAAGCACCTGCTCGTCCCAAACCTCGCACTCTTTTAAAAAGTCGTATATCCAGTTTTTACAATGCCTAAGATAGCCCGTATCCTTGTAACTCGAACTGCTTAAAAGCAAAGCCTCCTTCATAAAGTCCTCCTAAATTTTCAAATTTTATTTCCCTCAAAATCAAAAAACGTAATTTAAAATATAAAGATAATATAAAAAA
>NZ_CALINL010000001.1 GCF_938045225.1 uncultured Campylobacter sp. | reverse complement strand
ATAGTTATAGTAGCTGTTTTTTTGGAAGTACTTAAAACTATTTGACAATTTTGCCCACTATGAACCAACCTATCATAACCCCTAGTTGCACCACCGCCATTAGGAGTACTTACGCTTCTCATAGGTCTTCCAAATTCATCAAAAGATAAAGTCTGCAAGCCAGCCTGTCCACATACGCCGCGAAATTGAACATTAGTTATTCCAAAATTTGTCGTCAAATTATATTTATTGCTAACATTTGCGCAATCAGCATTCGTGATACCCGCCCATCCCGAACTCATAAACTTACTAGGATCCAACGGATCTCTCGCTACTTCATCGGCCGAATTTAAATTACCTGTCGCACTTCTATCATAATATACGCTATACCTCCATTCACTTGAACCTCCACAAAATGAAGCTCTCGTAAAAGTTATACTCCACCTCTTTCTAAACCAGTTGGCATCAGTAGGGTCAAATTTGCTATCCTGCATAGCTAGGTGCTGAGTATAGCGGATATGCGACATAACTTGATCGGCAGCCTCCGCGATATGATCATCGTTTATTCTCGGTAGCGCAGCGGCGGCTATTATTCCTATTACTACGATTACAACGACAAGCTCTAGCATAGTAAAAGCTTTTTTCATCAAATTTATCCCCTAATCATCTTTTATAATTTTAAAATTTGCGATTTTTACGCCGAATTTATAGACCGCTATATTACCATAATTATCTTTCTGGTCCAAAATTGCTAATCGCAAATTTGCGTCCGGCCGCGTATCTATGCCGTAAAATTTAAGTCTCAAATCTAGCTTTTTATCGTCCGTGAAAATTTTTTCTACGCCCTCATTTTTTAGCTCTTTTGCAAGCTCTTTTGCTATATGGTATCTATAAACAAAATGTCTTGTAGGGTCTTTTAACGCACCATAAAGCGTTTCGTTAAAAAGCACAAATAAAAATCCGGCAAGCAAAGAAGCCGCCGCAAAAGAAGCTAAAATTTTATATCCGCGTCTAAATATCGGCAATCTTACGCGGTACGAGCTAAAAAATACCCGAACCAAAATCGGCACGGAAATAACGCAAAAAGGCAGGTAGTTTTCGAGCTCAAGCCGCTGTCTGATCGATAAAACCAAGCAAAACAAAAATGCCGTTATGCAGACGAACCAGAGCAAATTTTTGGCCTCTTTTATCCAAATTCTATACATAGCATAGACGAAATAGACGAAAATAAAAGGCGAAAATGCGGCGGCAAAAATGCTCACAGTATCAAGCAAATGGCCGCTAGGCTTGCCGCCGGAGTTAAATCCGTAAAGATAGAAACAAAGCGCGAAAAGCAGCGCCGAGGTCCACGCCATCCTAGCGTCGCGTCTATAAACTCCGAAAATAAAAATCGCCGAAAAATAAACCAAAAACGCGCCGCTAACAAAAGGCAGAACACACAAAAGCGCGTAAAAAGCGAGCATTTTGCGTAGTTGATAGAGATAAATGCTCAAAAGCGAGAGCGCGATTATGATGCCGGCGTCGTTTACCAAGATCGCCGACGCCATCGTCGCAGGAAGCAGTATAAACACGACTGCGCTTACTACTCGGTCAAATTTGCGTTTTAAAATTTGCTTTGATACCTTGTAGAGTAGCGCGACGCTAAAAATGTGGCAAATAACGAAAGGAAGGCGCAAGGCATAGTCGTTTTGTCCGAAAATCTCAACCGAAGCTCTAGCCAAAACGGCTGAAATTTTAGGCGAGCTATAAAACGCATCCGCCTCGTAGTAGCTAATGCTAAGCGTGCTAATCGCGTACGACAAAAAGCAAAAATCTATAAGGCAGATGATAAAAAGTAAAAATGTTTCCGAGCGCAACATGGCTAAAATTTGGACTTAAATTTGCTCTTCCCAGAAAAACTCTATCCACTCGTGCGCCTCTCTTACTGTAAAATCAGGCAACAAAAGAGCTTTGCGTTTATAAAAGATAGTCGCGATCTTTAGCTCGATATGCGGGAAGCGCTTTAAAAGCTCTTGTTTTATGGCTACCATGCTCTCGCCCGTATCGATCATATCGTCCACTATCAAGATTTTATTAAATTTAGATAAGTCAGGGATGTTAAATACATCGATAGTGTCGAGCTTTTGAGTCTCTTCGTAGTGGATTGAGTTTAGCGTAAAAAGATTGCGGTTATTTAGCAAGCTCGCCAAAAAATGCCCCAAAGTAAGCCCGCCGCGGGCGATTGCCAAAATCACCTCGGGCTCAAAGTTTTCTTTGATATCTTGCGCCATTATTTTTACGTCTTTATGAAATTCCTCAAATGGATACTTTAGCATACTTTCTCCTTAATGCACTAAAAATACAATAAAACTAATAAGCGCAAGCACGATGACGCCGATATTTACGTATTCCCACTCGCGTCTCATAATACGAACCAGCAGATACGCCATAAATCCAAACGAAAGTCCCGTCGTGATCGAGTACGTAAGCGGCATCAAAATAACTATCAAAAACGTCGAGATAGCGATGGCCGGATCTTTAAAATTTATATTTCCAAGCTCGCTAAACATCAGCACGCCCACCATCACCAGTATCGGATATATCGCGTTTGAAGGTATCGCTTTAAAAAGCGGCAACATAAAAATCGTAAGTACGAAAAATAGTCCGCAAAACACCGCCGTTAGTCCCGTTTTGCCGCCCTCTTCTACACCGCTAGCGCTCTCGGCAAATGACGTCGTAGTGCTAACGCCTACTAATGAGCCGGCTACCGTAGCTACCGCGTCGGCTTCGAGGGTTTTTTCTAGTTTTTCGACGCCTTTTTGGTTGCTCTCGTCAAAGATTCCCGCCCTATTTCCCACGCCAGCTAGCGTGCCGATAGAGTCGAAAAGATCGGTTACGAAAAATGTAACGATCACCGGAAGCAGCGCGAAAGATAGCGCGCCCATGATGTCAAGCTCTAAAAATATCGGCGAGATCGAAGCCGGTAGCGAGATAAATTCCTTCGGATAGGGCGCGATACCGAAAATCCAAGCGATCACCGAGGTCGTAAATACCGCGATGATAAAGGCACCCTTAACTTTCCACGCCCAAAAAAGTATAACGAAAAATAGCCCCACAAAGCCCAAAATAACGTTTGGATCTTTTAAATTTCCAAGTCCGACCAGCACGGCGTCGTTATTTACGACTACGCCCATTTGCTGAAGCCCCACAAAGGCGATAAAGGCGCCTATGCCCGCGCTTATCGAGCGTCTGACGTCATCGGGGATTGATTTTAAGACCCAGATTCTAAAATTTGTAAAAGATAGCACGACGAAAATTATACCCGAGATGAAAACCACGCCCAGAGCCGTCTGCCACGGTATCTGCATACCAAGCACGAGGCCAAATGTAAAATACGCGTTTAGTCCCATTCCCACGCTCATGGCCACCGGCGTGTTCGCCCACAGGCCGTTTAGCACGGTAGCGATCACGGTGATGAGCGCCGTAGCCGTGATGAGCGCATCCATAGGCATGCCAGTTTTGCTCATGATTATCGCGTTTACCGGCACGATATACATCATCGTTAAAAAGGTCGTGAGTCCCGCGCTAAACTCGGTCTTTACGCTAGTGCCGTTTTGCTTTAGTTTAAAAAAATCCAATTCCGCCCCCTTAGTTATCGTAAATTTTTAGTTCGTTATACAAGCTATCTCGCTCGACGGGGACAAAGCCCGAAGTCTGAATGAGATCGGTAAAATTTCTAAGACTCATACCGCTTGCCGATTTCGCACCGGCCGCGCTTTGGATGCTCTCTTTTTCTATCGTGCCGTCTAGATCATCAGCGCCGAATTCCTGTGCGACCATGGCCAAATTTATAGTCGATGTCGCCCAGTACGCCTTTATGTGCGCGACGTTATCGAGCACCAGACGCGAGATAGCAAAGGTCTTTAAAATTTCGGCCGAGCCGGGATAGTTTTCCACCTTTAGATAGTTGTTGTCGCGCTGATAAACAAGCGGGATAAAGGCGTTAAATCCGCCCGTTTTGTCCTGTAAATCGCGAATCCTCAGCATATGATCTATGCGGTTTTGCCTGCTTTCTACGTGGCCAAACAGCATAGTAGCGTTACTTTCCCTACCTTTTTCGTGCCAAAGGCGGTGGATTTTGAGCCAGTTTTCCGAGCTCACCTTGCCTTTACAGATTTTACGCCTAACCTCTTCGTCAAAGATCTCCGCTCCGCCGCCGGGCATTGAGTCCACGCCGTATTCGAGCATCTTTTCTACGACTTCTTCATAGCTAAGACCGTGTTTTCGCGAGAGGAAATCAACCTCCGCCGCAGTTAGAGCTTTGACGTGGATTTGCGGGTATTTTTCTTTTATTTTTTTAAAAATTTCCAAATACCACTGCCACGAAGTTTCGGGATTATGCGCCGAGACGATATGTATCTCTTTTGCGCCGCCGGCGACGCTTTTTTCGACGATTTTTAGGATCTCTTCGTGACTCATCGTATATGGGTTTGGGTTTTTGCGATTTGCCGAAAACGCGCAAAATTTACACACGTCCGCGCAGATGTTTGTCGGATTTATATGCCGATTTACGTTAAAAAATACTTTTTTGCCGTGCAGTTTTCGCCGTTTGGCGTTTGCGAATTTACCCAGCGTAAAAAGGTCTAGGTCATACAAGCCTGCGCATTCGTCCGCGTCCAGACGTTCGCCGCTTTGGAGTTTTTCTATTAAATTTGTCAAATTTTATTCCGAAAATAGATATTAAACGGCGATTATATGTTAAAAAAGCTTTGTTTTTGCAAAATTTTAGTATCATCGGATAAAATTTACACAAAAAGACGGCGGTAAAAAGTGGCTTTAAAAGGAAATTTAAACGGCGTTTTAGGAGGCGCAAATTTAGCCTCGCAGCTAAAAAAGCTTCAAGGCAAGGGCTTTGCAAATTTCATCGCAAAGCAAAGCGACGAGCTAATAAAAGCTCTATGCGCGCGGGTTTTGGACGAGATTTTCGCAGACTTTAACCCAGATGTAGATTTTATACCGTTTTGCGTCATCGCTACCGAAAAGTACGCAGACAACCTCATCTCCACGAGCTCGGTTTTAGAAATTTTACTCGTCTTTAAAGAAAACGCGGGCTTTAACGTCAAATTTATCCTAAAAAAGCTAGTCGCGGCGCTTGAGAGCTCAAATTTAAAGCTAAATATCAAAATTTGCGAGCTGGACGAGATTTTCGAAGCGCACAAAAACGACCACAAAGCAAAGGCCGCATTTAGCCGCATCCGCTATATCTGCGGCTCGCGGACCCTTTATAAGGCCGCTAGATCGGAGATTTACAAAACTCGCGAGTTTAACGCGCAGGAAAATCTCAAATTTTACGCCAAAAATTTGGGCGCCTTTAACGATATCCCAAACATAAAGCAAGAGCCCGATCTAAAAAACGATCTAGGCGGCACGAACGACATCTACTACCTAAACTGCGCCCTAAACGGCTTTGAAAACGAGATCAGCATGCGCTCGCAGGCTCTAAAATTTATCGACGAAAAGGAGCTTAGCGCGCTAAATTTGGCGACTGATTTTATCCTCTGCGTAAAATCGGCGCAAAATTTAACCCTAGGCTCGGACGTTTTCGCCCCGGCTAAGCTAAACGAGATCACCGCGCTCATGCAAACCAAGTCCAAAAAAACGCAAGAAAACAGCAGCGTCATCTCGCAAAAGCTCTTTTTCTGCATGCACTCGGTCGCCGTTTTCTCGCGCTATCTGGTTTCTAGCTTTTATAGGAGCAAATTTACAAGCGGTATTAAATTTAGCCAGCTACGAGCTGCGCGGCTAAAAAACGGATTTTATAGGTTTGAAAATACCATTTATGTCCCACTCCACGTCCGCCCTCGCCCTCTAAATGCCGTGCTAAAGCAGCTTTTGGCTCTCGGCGATGCGGAGTATAAATTTGACGTCGGTACGATCTTTTACCTTAAACGCGCGCAAATCAGCAAAGAGGACGCCGAGGATTCGCTCGCGCTTTTTAGAAAAATTTTGATGCGAAATCACGCTCACTGCATCATCAAAGCGCTTTTGGACGCGGAGATTTTGCCCGTTTTGGTTAAGCCGCTCGAGCATGCCGTAAATTTGGCCGAATTTGACGGCTATCATAAATTTAGCGTCGGCGAGCACTGCGTTTTAAGCGTCAAATTTGCCGAAAATATCAAAGATAAATTCGTAAAATCGCTCTACGACGAGCTTTGCATCGAGGGGCGCACGCTGCTAAAGCTAGCATTGCTGCTACATGACGCGGGCAAGGGTCTAGGCGGCGATCACTCGGTCGTGGGTTCAAATATTTTCCGCGCCTACGCTAGCAAGTTAAATTTGAGCGCAAAATCCGTAAATATCGGCGTTACGCTCGTACGCTACCACACGCTGATGAACGACGTGGCAAACCGCGAGGATATCTACGATCAGCGCACGATTTTTAGCTTTATCTCAAAACTAGGCGACCCGCAAACCCTAAAACTCTCCTATATCGTCGCCTACTGCGTGATAAACGCGACGGATGAAAAGCTCTATACGCCCTATCTGGCGCGACTTTTGCGCGAGCTTTACGGCATTTGTTTGCAAAGCTTTGAGGATGAAAATCTGCTCGATGAAGCTTCAAGGCGCGTAAAAAAGGAGCTTAGCATCAGGCGAAACGCCAAATTTGCCGCCTTAAGCGAAAATTTGAAAGAAAAAATCTTCGCTATCAGGTCAAATTTGCTCTTTGCTAAATACCAACCAGCAGATATCATCGGCATCGCCTGGGCCGCACAAAACGCCGATAAACTAAGCGTGCAAGTACAAAATCACCAAAGCCTGAGCATCGAAATTTACGCGCAAAACTATCCAAATTTAGCCGTTTTGCTCTCGGCTCTGGCGCATCTTGACCTTGGTTTTATGGAGATTTTCGAGCTGTTTGACGGTAAATTTTACGTCAAGCTAGAGTTTAACAAAAACGTAAAATCAAGCGAGCTAGAAACTCTAAAAAACCTCATCGAGATCTCGCTAAAAAGCGGCGCCTCAGCGCAGATAAATCGCCCGACAATACTAAAAGGCGAGCTAAATTTCGACGCGAACCACTCGCAAGAGTACGCAAAGCTGGGCATAAATGCAAAAGATCAGCGCGGACTGATGGCTTACGTATTGGGAGTTTTTAAGGAATTTGATGTAAAAATAGCCAACGCCAGAATCCAAACCGTAAAAAACAGGACGCGAAATTTGCTGCTTATCGAAAAGCGCGAGGACGTGGATTTGGGCGAAATTTTAAAATTATTAGAAAGCGAGTAAACATGTGCGGAATCGTCGGTTACGTCGGCAATAGAGAAAAAAGAGAGTTTATTTTAAACGGATTAAAAGAGCTTGAGTACCGCGGCTACGATAGCGCAGGCATGGCGGTGATGAGCCTGGATGGCGGTTGCGACAAATGCACGCAGGAAATCGCCTTTTTCAAAGCCATCGGCAAGCTTGAAAATTTAGCCAAAAAATCAGATGGCTTTAGCTCTAGCGGCGAGGGCGTCGCGATCGGGCACACGCGCTGGGCTAC